>JAFOIR010000171.1 GCA_017420625.1 Bacillota bacterium | reverse complement strand
TGCCAATATAAAAGCGATTGAGCAAACCCTAAAAGAAAAGAAGGAATTGCAGAGACAAGTTTTGAACGCTCATGCCGGAAAAGATTTGCACGCGGAGTACCTAAAGCTGCCGAAGAAAAAGCAGGAAAAGTTTTACGAAGAAAACCGCCCGGCGCTCATGCTCTACGACGCGGCTATGCGGTATTTCAAAGAAAACGGGGTCAAAACGATTCCTACCGTCAAGCGAATCCAGGATGAGATCGAAGATCTGACTTCTGCCAAAAACGCTGGATACACCGAATACCGCGAGAGTCAGAAACGCGAAAAGGAGCTGCAGACCGTCAAGGTCAACATTGAAACAATACTCCGACAACAAGAGCCGGAGATCGGACAGGAACGCAAAGCGCACGAGCAGGAAATATAGCCCCGGTGTCACGCTTTAAGCATGAAAGAAAAGAACGGAGGAAGAGTTCATGATAGATTATGAAATAGAAGAAGATGGCATTGATTGTGTTGACGAAGGATTTGATGAAATGGAACGGGCGTGGGAAGATGACGAGGATAACGGAGACGGAAGCATCCCCGAGCTGTATTTCAGCCGGCCCGATCCCTACGCAAAACGTGATCCCCTTTCTGATGGTCAGCGTCGCTACAATTATCGCATTGATGAGCAAGGGCGCATCGTTGTCAGAAATCTTGACGCCTGGTGGATTCCGGAAATGAAGATCATAGAGGAAATCGACGGAACATTATATACGGTCACCGGCAGCTATGAGGGAACTGAGATGCTGGATCAAAAGCTTACGCGGATCATGCTGCATAATTTGGAGGATTCCGAATGACAAACGAAGAAAGTTATGTTAATATAGAGCCATCCAATCCTGTACAGACAGTTGCCCCTGAAAAGGAGGAAACAGAATTGATCAGGGCAACTGATAAAATCACCGCGTTATACTGCCGCCTCTCAAACGAGGACTCCCTGGACGGCGAGAGTAACAGCATCCAGAATCAGCGCCGCATCCTCAGCGACTACGCAAGAGACAAAAAGCTGCCGAACCCCGTTTTCTTCATCGACGACGGATACAGCGGAACCGATTTTGATCGTCCCGGCTTTCAGGAAATGCTGGATGAGATCGAAGCGGATCATGTGGCGGTCGTGCTGACGAAAGACCTTTCCCGCCTTGGACGAAATTCCACAATGACGGGCATGTTCATCAACATCACCTTCGCCAAGCACAATGTCCGGTACATTGCCATCAATGACAACTTCGACACTCTCAACCAAAACAGCGTAGACAACGATTTTGCCGGGATTCGAATGTGGTTCAATGAGTTCTATGCCCGCGATACCAGCCGCAAGGTCCGTGCAGTTGTCAAAGCAAAGGGAGAGCGCGGCGAGCCTTTGACCGGATTCCTGCCATATGGCTATGTGAAAGATCCGAACGATCCGAAGAAATGGATTGTGGACGAGGAAGCCGCGAAGGTGGTCAAACGCATCTTCTCTCTCTGCATGGAGGGACGCGGTCCGTCTCAAATCGCCAAGCTGCTCCAAGAGGAAAAAGTGTTGACCATCACAGCATATAGACTGCAAGAAGGCCGCAACGCGAACCATCCGGAACCGGCAAATCCGTATGAATGGGACTCCCGGAGTGTCGCAGATATTCTAGAGCGCCGCGAATACACCGGCTGCACGGTCAATTTCAAGACTTACTCCAATTCCATCTGGGACAAGACGACCCGCAAGAACCCGATAGAGAACCAGGCGATCTTCTACAACACGCACCCGGCCATCATCGACATTGACATCTTTGACAAGGTGCAGGAGATCCGGGAGCAGCGCCACCGCAGGACGAAATCCGGCAACTCACATATGTTCTCCGGCTTGGTTTTCTGCGCAGACTGCAAAGGCAAGATGTATTTCAACAGCTCAAGCGGCGAAGAAAGCAAGTGGTTCTTTTCCTGTTCCAATGCCCGCAGCGGCTCACGCAAATGTACAAGCCACTATATCCGCGCGATTGTCTTGGAACGCTTGGTTTGGAATTACACGCAAAGGGTCATTGATCTTGTGCTCCGCTATGAAGCCCATTTTAGGACGATCATGGAGGAGAAGATGCAGACCGAGAGCAAGGCGATCCTCAAGGCCAAACGCAAGCAGCTTGAGAAAGCGGAAAAGCGCATTCAAGAGCTTGATCGGCTGTTCGTGCGAACCTACGAGGATAACGTATCCGGTAAGCTGAGCGACGAGCGCTTTGCAGCGATGAGCCACGGCTATGAGGAAGAACAGCAGGGCTTGAAGGAAGCGGCAGAGGTTCTCCGGAAGGAGATTGAAGTACAGGAACAGCAGAACCAAAATTTAGATCTGTTCATTGAGCGCATTCAGAAGTACACGGCTTTAGATGAGTTGACGCCCTATGTGGCGCACGAGCTCATCAAGGCGATCTATGTGGGAGCGCCCGACAAGAGCAGCGGCAAGCGCCGCCAGAGCATCCACATTGAGTATGATCTGATCGGATTTATCCCGCTGAATGAACTGATGAAGCAGGAAACGGCATGACAAATGCCATGCCGTTCCTGCAAATGACGATAAAACTATCTTACGGGTGGCGGCCCTTGTGTCCTCCCGGCGGAACCAGCCTGTATGGTCAAGAAAAGTTCGGTGAATTCGCACGATCTGCGAGTTCTCCGAACTTTTCTTTGTCGGTAAGCCGGGAAGGCTCACACCGGGAAGCGGTCCGGCCACAGGATCACCGCTGCCATGAGCCAGAGATACAGCCATTTCACCGCCAGGGTCCCCAGGAAGGAGACCGGGATCCACAGCCAGCGTTTTCCGATCATCTTTCGCTGCTCCGGGTCTTTCCGATCGTCCAGGAATGCAAAGAGATTGACCG
>JAFOIR010000170.1 GCA_017420625.1 Bacillota bacterium | reverse complement strand
TCCGTCAAATACGGCGTCACGATTGCTTTTTCTGACATCAAAGACGTGGAAGCCGGTTTTCACTTGAGATACCTCTATACCGGAAACGATGTTGAGCTTCCGTAAACAGCAGAAAAGGTGAAAGTGTTTTCGGCTTGTCTTGTGCCAGCGGCTTGTCGGTCAGAGAGAGACTTTTTTGAAATTCGACCGACGTGTCGGTCAAAGAAACACTTTTTCGAATGATGACCGACGTGTCGGTCAAAACTATTAAATAAGAGCCTGGCGACCGACATTCGTTTGAGAGTTTCGGTCGCCAGCCTTTTTATGTTTTGTTTTGACCGAATTATTCGGTCAAAAAGTAGAAATGGCATATTCCGACCGACAGGCGTTGGTCGAAAACCCCTATAAAATGTTTTCTGACCGACGTGTCGGTCAGAAAAGACATTTCTAAATTATTTGACCGACGCCATAAGCCTCGCCCCGGTCAAATCTAGTCATTTCTGATTATTTGACCGACGCCACAAGCCCCGCCCCGGTCAAATCTAGTCATTTCTGATTATTTGACCGACGCCACAAGCCCCACGTCGGTCAAATCTAGTCATTTCTAATTATTTGACCGACGCGGCGGTCAAGAAAGCAAAACCCCGATTATGACCAACGCCGCGGCGAAATAACTCTTTTGACTCGGAGGAAAGCTTGAAAAACCATTCAGCGGCGATTACAATAGAATCATACTGGATACACACCTGTGACGATATCAACACCATGAGGATACGAAATGGAACTGCGCGTACTGAAATACTTCCTGATGATCACCAGGACGGAAAACATCACAAAAGCAGCTGATCTGCTGCATATTACCCAGCCAACCCTGAGCCGGCAGATCAAGGAACTGGAAGACGAACTCGGCGTCCGGCTTTTTGAGCGTGACACCCGGAAGCTCCGTCTGACACCGGAAGGAATGCTCCTGAAGGAAAGGGCGGAAGAAATCGTTGATCTGACGGACAAAACCATCACAGACCTTAAATCCAACGGTGAACGCTTAACCGGAAACATCAAGATCATGACCGGCCTCATGAATTCGACGGTCCTCTTAAGTCAGATGATGAGTGCCTTCCGGAAACAGTATCCCGGAGTCCTTTTCTCTGTGTATACATCAACAGCCGATACCACCCGTTACCAGCTGGAGAGGGGACTGATCGATTTTGGCGTCGTGCTGGAACCGATCGATCTTTCTGAAATGAGCTTTATCCGGTTCGAAGAACCCGAGACCTGGTGTGCGATGATGCGTGCCGACGATCCGCTGGCATTTAAGAAGGCCATCTGTCCACAGGATCTTTTTGACCGCGAACTGGTGCTCCCGGCCAGAGGCAGCGTCGCCACCGAACTTTACGGTTGGCTTGGCAAAGATCCGGATGATCTGAACATCGCCTTTACCAATACGCTCGGCGGCACGGCCACGCTTCTGGTATATGATGCTCATGCGATATCCCTGTCCGCATCGGGATCGGTCCCGTTCCTGGATCAGACGAAAATCATCCTGCGTCCGCTCTCTCCCGCATTCAACACAAAAAGTGCCCTCATCTGGAAACGGACCGCAGTCCAGACGGAGGCTGCCAAAAAGTTTATTGAGTTCGTTTCATCTATTCCTGGCATGGAAGGGGCTGTTGCAGAATAGTCCGATAAAAACAAAGAAAGACCTTGAGCTGTAAGCAGCAACGAATGAACGCTGCGAATAAACAGTCATCAAGGTCTTTTCTATGTAGCATCAATAATAGAACGCAAAACCATATCTTTGGCTGGGAATCCTTTATCCATAGGCCGCGAAGGGTTTTCATTTTTCATATATGGACTTCTAATCCCATATTTTCTGATTTTTGACTGAATAAAGGAATCAAAAATCATTATATGAAATTAATAATCCCTTTTCCCGTTGGTTCATAGCTCAAAATGGGATTATAAGTTACGCTTTGTGCAATTCACAGTCCATCTCTGCGAAACCTGTTCCATGAGAAAGCCAGACAGACAACCTGCGAATTTCATCCGGATTGTTTGTCTGGCTTCGTCTTTTCAGTGGGCTATTTTGCTACAGGCCCTTTTGCAACTAGTTTTGCAATCAGGACAACGGCCACTGTCAAAAGCCCGACGATCCCTTCCACCATAAGATTGGAAAGCCCCAAACCCGACGCGATCACGGTGAGGCCATCTACCGACGCATGAAGAAAGATCGCAAAAGGATAAAGCCAGAACTTTCGGTTCTTTACCCCGAACCACACGATAACAGAAAAACTCATATGCATTGCGATCGCAAAGATCCGCTCAACGATGCCCAGCAGGAAGATCCAGGGCGATGAATCTGTCAGCTGTGTCAGAACAGACTCGATCTGCGGCAGATATTCTGCCGGCAGGCTGGCTGTGATCATGGACATGCTGCCCGTATTGATCATGATCGAATAGATCAGATTGTTCACCATTGTCAGACCCAGCAGGGCGATACATTCAAACCCGCCGTGACCGGCGCCGTACATCAGGGCATTCGCGTCGTTGCTGTAGTATTTTTTCAGAAGCGTTTTCATTGCCACATAACGCCCGGTCTCTTCAAAGAGTCCGGCCATCAGACCGCCGTACAGGGCATACCAATAGATATTGGCCTGGATAGCTTTGCCAAAGGATGTCATAAATACGACCTGATGGATCAATGCCTCGATGATCAATGCAAAGACCAGCATGACCGCCGCTCCAATAAAGAACGGCGGGAAGTTGGCCTTTTTCTTTACCCTGAGAAGAATCATCAGCGCGATGGGTAAAAGAAATGCCAGGGTGAGTGATACAGCCATAAAAGCGATCGATAAAGCAGGTACTTTCAACACACGATACCTCCGTCAAATATGGTTCAGTGACTGCCGGCTTTCTCGCCGACATCCAGTGCAGTCTCAATGCAAAAGCTTTTCCTCCCGCAGTGCGGGCAGGTCAGTTTCCGGGTTTTCGCGGTATGCCGCGCCCATAGGATCTCTTTCTTCGCTGCCTGGAACACTTCATGGCATTCCGGACAGATGAATGCGGCATATCTGCAGTAGTAATGAAACAGAATTACGGAAAGGATCACCACGATCCCCATTCCGACAGCGAACGGCCACCAGATCTTCGATACGAGCGCATAGATCAGCGTACCATATTCGATGACACCCATGACGATCGTTGTGATGATCAGGTTACGGATCATTTTCCTGTGCAGTTCTTTGTTTTTCATTTGACTGGCTATGTCCTGAATCGTTGATGAACTGAAAGTTTTTGCGGATCGGACCTCATCCAGAAATCCCTTCGCTTGACTGAGCTGCTGCTGTTTTTCGCTCATCTCTTCCTCCAGAGAGCGAATCTGCTCCTCTAGAAGCGTTTCGATGACATTCGGCGCGTTTTCTTCCTTTTGAATCCGCGCGATATTGTCAATTGACAAGCCCAGTGAACGAAGATAGGTCAGCAGATGGAGTTTTCTGACATCCTCTTTTGTATACATTCGCCGGCCGCCCTCACTAAGCTGGCTCGGCTCCAGGATCCCACGCTGATCATAATACTGAACCGTGCGGACACTGACCTGGCAGAGCCTGGCGATCTCTCCGGTCGAATACATCTGACCTTCTTCCGTCTTGTTTGACATAGCCTTTCACCTCCTTATGCGCCAACTATAGCTCATAACGCCGCGTCACAAGCAATACCTCACGCAGGGGGATTTTACAAAAAAACCGGATTATTTCAGCAAACAGCCGATATTTTGCACGATATAGGTCGCTTCGACCTCGGAAGATAACACATCCTCCATCGTGGATTCACCGGACAGCACCAGCACGGCATCCATCCCGTTCTTCACACCGACAGCGATGTCCGTATAGAGCCGGTCACCCACGACGACCATCTCGGAACGGTCTAGACCTGTATGCGCTTCAATCATCCGGACGACGTCCTCATAGGGCTTTCCGAAATAGCGCGGCTTTTTCCCCGTCGATGCCGTGATCAGTGCACAGATCGCGCCGGAATCCGGGATAAAATCGCCCTCTTCCGGTGCGACCGGACAGTTGAAGTCCGGATGCGTGCTCAGAAACTCCGCGCCCCGGCGGATCAGCCGGCAGGCAATATTCAGCTTCTCATAGGTCAGTGTCGTATCAAAGCTTGCCACCACGATCGGGCAGAGAGATACTTCTTCTTCTGCGGAAGGGATGGCCGATGCTGCCCCTTCAGAGGCTTCCTTCTTCAGATAGTCGTTGTACAGAAGGATGCCTTCTCTGCGAAAAGCATTCTCAAGGTCCGGCGTTCCCACCAGGTACACCATTTTTCCTGCCCGTTCCTTTTTCAGGAAAGCCAGCATCGTCTCGCCGGAAGTCAGGATCTGCTGCTCACTCGCAGGGATCCCCAAAGAGGCCAGCCGATCGACATACGTCTTCTTGGACCGGGATGCATTATTCGTAAAAAAGAGATAGTCTGCCCCCGTCTGTCTGATCCGGGAGAGAAACGGCAATGTCTCGGGAAATACGTGGTTGCCCAGATAAACCGTTCCGTCCATATCGAGTATCCAGAGTTTTTTATCAAACAAAGCCCGGAGACTATCCGGGCTTGCCATACTTTTCATTGATGGTTTCTTCCTTTTATTGCTGTGATGATTCCTGTGACGATCCCTGTGCGGGCTGACTCGGCATCTGGACGGGGGTACGGGAACGCTCGGTCATCTTTGCATGAACAAGAAGCCGTCCTTCCGTCGCGGAAAGAAGCGAATCGCAGGTCGAGAGAGTCAGGATCTGTTCGTCAGTCTCGGGGGTTACGACGACATCCGTTTTGATGTTGGATCGATCGTAACAGGCCTGAATATAGCGGGCATAGTCATCGTCGGTGGCGAAGACCGTCTGCCAGGCATCGACAGAGGTCGTCAGCCGATAGACCGCAAACACTTCACAGTCGTACATGATGTCTTCCTTACCGACACGCAGCAGCAGGGTGAAGTTCTTATGCTGTTCATACCAGTCCTGCTCCAGATACTCGCCAATGATCCAGAACATCGACTTATCCTTCATCCGGTGGCCGTAAATAATGTAATTCTGGCGCTTTGCTCCCGGGGTATTGGTACAATCCAGGAACGGGATGCCCGGATAGTTATATTCACGGAAGAAATCCCGATGCAGATAATAGTCGTTGTCAGCTGCCTGCATGACTGCAAAATCGACCGTCGTATCCGGAATGTTGATCCATCCGACTGTGTCCGGATTCTGCGCCACCAGTGAGCTCAGTGAATACGCTTCCTGTGTGAACGGATTTTCCGTCGCAGTGGTAGGCGTGACCGCAGAACCTTCCTGAGCCTCCTGCTCGACCGTGGTCTGTTGACCATAGAAGACTTCTGAAACCTTGTTCTGACTGACGGTATTGTGATGATATTTCTGGTACATCCCGAAGAGTTTGAAGCCGGAATAACCAACTACTCCAAGCAGGATGACGATCAGTGCTGTCAGAATGATATTCGTGACAGACCATTTTTTCTTATTTTTGACCATGGTTTTCCCCGTTAGTACATTTTACTGATCTTATAATCGCGCTCGGCTTCACGGCGCTGGTCTTTCTTTGCGATGGTTTCCCGCTTGTCATAGAGCTTTTTGCCCTTGGCCAGCGCGATCTCCAGCTTTGCGTGATTGCCGCGGAAATACAGCCGGACCGGAACGATCGTATAGCCGTCCGCCTTGACTGCGCCGAGCAGTTTACGGATCTCGTGCTTGTGCAGCAGAAGTTTTCTGGTTCTAAGCGGATCCTTATTGAAGATGTTGCCGTGTTCGTACGGACTGATATGCATATTATAGATATATGCTTCTCCATGCTCGATGGCAACATAGCTTTCCTTCAGGCTGCATTTGCCTGCACGCAGGGATTTGACCTCGGTCCCGGAAAGCGCGAGGCCTGCCTCATAGAGCTCTTCCAGAAAATAATCATGATGGGCTCTTCGGTTCTGCGCCACCGGTTTTACGGTGTCTTTTGCCATTGATAGTTCTCCTTAAGCCTGCTTCGGGTAAAGCAGGGCTGGCTTTCATTCAACAAAAAACGGTCCGGAACATCCGCTCCAGACCGTCGTCTAGCAAAGGGTCAGCGGATCAGGAAATCGCACTGACGATGAAATAAAGCACCAGAGCCAGCACCAGATATCCGGCAGCCAGAATCTTGGTCAGCCGCTCCAGTTTTCCTTCCAGGGTCCGTGCTTTGTTCTTGCCGAAGTAAGTCTCTGCAGCACCACTGATGGCACCGGAAAGTCCTGCGCTCTTGCCTTCCTGCAGGAGCACGACAGCGGACATCACGAGACAAACAAGCAGCAGAAGAATAGAAAGAACGATCGCTAAAGCTTTCATCTATGTCACCTCTCTCATCTTATACGGGATACAGGGTACGCGCAAGGCTTCAGCCTTGACACGGGCACATAAAATGCAACGACTATCATAACACAGAAAAAAGCCTCTGTCAATGCTTTTTCCAGCGCATTTTCTCTTCCCCGAAGCTTTCCTTTTCCAGACTCTTCCAGATGAACAGACCATCTTCCAGTGTCATATACCCGTGATGGCTGTCTTCCTTCGGAATCGCGACCGATCCCGGATTGATATAAGTATAGGTATCATGTTCATGAACGACCGGTACATGGGTATGCCCGTGAAGAAGAATGTCGCCCTCTGAAAGATTCGGCAGATGGTCTTCATTCCACACGTGTCCGTGAGTCAGATAAACCAGCGCGTCCGGTTGATTTTCCTTTTCAGACGGCAGAGAGAGAATGGCATAATCCGCCATGATCGGGAACTGCAGCACCATCTGATCCACCGCACTGTCGCAGTTGCCGCATACAGCCAGGATCCGGTTCTTCAGAGGATTGAGCATCCCGATCACCTTCGGCGGATCATATTCGTCCGGCAGACTATTGCGCGGGCCATGATAGAGAATGTCGCCGAGCAGGATCATACGGTCCGCCTGTTCTTTCTCAAAAGCTTCCAGCATCCTCCGGCACCAGGCCGCGGATCCGTGAATGTCCGATGCGATAAAGTATTTCATAGGGTGTTCCTTTCTTCTTCTATTTGAATTCCCAGGGCTTTCAGCCGGTCAAAAAACATTGGATCGCTCTTGCTGATGGCCTCGGCACCCCGGATCACGCCGCCGGTCTTTATCAGCAGGATGGCAAGGGCCATCACCACCCGGTGATCCCCGTGTCCCGTGAGCGGCTTTTTCGGTGCCCGTAATTTCCCGGGCAGAACCGTAAACCGGTCCGGACCGGTCCTGCTTTGAATCCCGAATTTTGCAAGTTCCTCCGCCATCACTCGGACGCGGTCGCTCTCTTTGTCCTGAAGGCGCGCGGTCCCGGTGAAGGATCCGCCGCAGCCGGCAGCGGC
>JAFOIR010000169.1 GCA_017420625.1 Bacillota bacterium | reverse complement strand
TAAGAAGGCGGAGCCGTTCATCGCGGTCTTTCCGACCTATTACAGTGTGATTCCTGCGGAGCATCCCATGACCGGGATCGATGCGTCCTGGATGGATAAACAGGTACATGATTGGCAGAAGGAATTTATAGAGAAACTGGATCCGGCAGTGGAAGGCCGTTACCATACCTACGCGAAGGATATTACCCCGGAAGGGCTGAAAGCTTCCCGGGACCATCGGGCTTTCGGCGGTTTCTCGATGGGCGGATCCACTACCTGGTACAACTTCCTGGAGAATCTGGACTATGTTTCCACATTCCTACCGCTTTCAGGTGACTGCTGGGTCATGGAGCCGATGGGCGGCCGCCTGCAGCCGGAGGAGACAGTGAAACGGCTGATCGATGCAGTGGAAAAACGGGATATGACAAAGGATGACTTCCGGATCTTTATAGGAACCGGCGACAAGGACATCGCATATGACAATCTCGTTCCGCAGGTCGAAGCCATGAAAGCTCATCCGGAATACTTTGAATATAGCGATGATCTGTCCAAGGGCAATTTCCACTTTGTCGTGAAGGAAAACTCCGTCCACGCATATGAAGAAGTCTACCATCATGTGTGGCATGATCTGCCGTATCTATGGGGGTAAAGGATGGGAACCTTTGCAGAGAAATTCGAGGGGATCTATCCTGCGCTCCTGACGCCGTTCACAAAAGAAGGCCGGATTAACCGGACGTCACTGGAAAGGCTGGTTCGGCATGAAATGGATCTTGGCGCAGATGGCTTTTATGTCTGCGGCAGTACCGGCGAAGCGTTTCTGATGTCGAAGGAAGAACGCAGAGAAGTAATGGAAATCGTCCGGAACGCGGCACCCGGAAAGAAGCTGATCGCACAGATCGGATCACTCAATGTGCGGGATGCAGAATATCTGGCAAGAAGTGCTGCAGACCTTGGCTATGATGCAATCTCTTCTGTCGCTCCGTTCTATTACAAGTTTACATTTGATGAGATCCGGGATTATTATTTCCATTTGGCACAAACAGCGGCAATTCCGGTTCTGGTTTACTATATTCCCGGCTCCTCCGGCGTAACGATGGGAGCCGGTCAGCTAGGCGAATTTCTGCAGGATGAACACTTTGTCGGCATCAAGTTCACATCGAACGATTTCTTCCTGATGGAACAACTAAAAAAAGCCTTTCCGGACAAGGTCGTCCTGAACGGCTTTGATGAAATGTTTCTGTCCGGCCTGGCCATGGGTGCCGATGGCGGGATCGGATCGACTTATAACTTCATGGCTGACCGCTTCGTACAGATGCGGCAGCTGATGAAGGAAGGACGTGTTTCTGATGCCCGCGGGATTCAGAACCGAGTGAATGAAATTATCGCGATTTTGCTGAAGATCGGCGTGATCGCAGGCTGCAAGGAAATTCTGAATCAGCAGGGATTCGATCTCGGTGAATGCCTTCCGCCCTTTGCACCGCTAAGCGATGAACAGAAAAAGATCGTACGGGACCAAATCCTGCCGAAGCTTTAGTTGGGACCTGTCATGGTCAGAGTATAGATAGTTCCGGCCGGATCGCCGGTCATAAGACCGGTTTCCGAGCGCTGTATCAGGATGACGTGTTTGTATATGACAAGAAGATCAAAAGTACTGGTTCCACGGTCCGGGAGAGTGATGCTGATTTGTGTGCCGTCCTGATTGAAGGAGAAAGTTCCCTGCTCAAAACCAAAGAACTCGCTGTATTGCCAGCCATATCCCAGATAGAAATCACCGGAAGCGCTGAAAGTCATACGGAAGAAGTTCGCCGTTTCGGCATTCGCGGTGGCCCAGGGACCTACGCAGCGGCCGCTCCAGTCGAAATAATCAGAAATATAGAAGAGTGCACCGGAAACAACAACACCGGAAGGAATCTCAAGATAGGCCGTATTGCTGAAATTTGGGATGCTGTAATAGATCTCACCGGTATCATCAATGAACCATGCAACCGTCTGAGAATTATAATAAGAAGGATTAGACATGTGATTCAGAACAGCTTCCATGTCATTATCGTAGAGATAATCCTCGATCGTCTGAGCAATAATATAATCAGCTTCCTGCTCGGTGGTACCAAGCCAGTCGACGATCGTATAAGTGGAAGGGTCTTTTGCTGCCGCTGAAGACTCTTCCGCCGGAGATGAAGATTCCTGGACCGGCTCTGTGCTGGACTCGGCAGACGACTCCTGCGGATCCGAAGATTCCTGTACCGGTTCGGTACTGTTTTCCGCTGAAGATTCCTGTACCGGTTCGGTACTGCTTTCCATTGAAGATTCCTGTACCGGTTCGGTACTGCTTTCCATTGAAGACTCCTGTACCGGTTCGGTACTGCTCTCCACTGAAGATTCCTGTACCGGTTCAGAGCTGCTTTCCACTGAAGATTCCTGTACCGGTTCGGTACTGCTCTCCACTGATGATTCCTGCATCGGCTCGGAGCTGCTTTCCTCTGAGGACTCTTCAATATATTGGCCGCCGGCAAACTTGTCCTGGGAAGGCTTCCTGGGAAGATCTGTCTGTGAAGTACAGGAAGTCAGGATCAGTGCTGTACATACAAGGCATATAAACAAACGTTTTTTCATCAATATCCAACTCCAATCAGGCGTGTTTTTTCCATCATAATCGATATGAATAAGAAGCGCAAGTCCGAATTGCGAATAGAAACAGGCCGACCCCCTTGAGGGCCGGCCTGTTTTATGTCTGAAAGTATCAAAGGAGAGCTTAAATTTCTATTTTGGCACCCATGAGTTTTGCGAATTCACGAACGATCGCAGTGTCGCCGGGCCATGCCGGAGCCGTGACCAGATTGCGGTCGACAACAGCTTCGCTGGCATCTACCGGAACAAATGTTCCGCCGGCCAGAGTGACATCCGGACC
>JAFOIR010000168.1 GCA_017420625.1 Bacillota bacterium | reverse complement strand
TTATCTACGTACGCACCACCGGATGTGATGTGCTGAATGAAGTAGGAAGCAAAGATGGTTCCGACGGGGTTCAGACCGCCCAGGAAAGCTGCTGCGATTCCGTTGAATCCCATACCGGGAACAGAAGAAGTGGTGACTTCCCAGAGTTCATAGTCGGTCAGGTACAGGAAAGCACCGCCGCAGGCTGCCAGTGCACCACCGATCGCAAGCGTGATGATGATGTTCTGCTTTTCAGCCATACCGGCATATTTGGCAGCATTCTTGTTGTAACCGGTTGCTTTAAGCTCATAACCGAATTTTGTCTTATCCAGAATGATCTTGATCGCGACAGCAATGATGATGGCCAGCGGAATGGCGATGGACATGTATTCATTGCCTGCAAAAAGCTTGGAGAAGCCGATATTCGGAAGTACAGAGCCCGGAGAATAGTCGCGGATGTGCAGAGTGTAGGGACTGGTGGATTCCTTTACACCGGAAAGGATCATGTTGGTGGTGTAAAGACCGATCCAGTTGAGCATGATTCCGGAGATAACCTCATTGACATTGCAGTAGGCTTTGAGGACACCAACGATAGCGCCGTAAACAGCACCGATTACGATGGCCAGAATCAGGCAAAGCCACCAGGGAAGACCCCATGCAAGGGCAGCGTAGATGCTGATGCAGGCACCAACGACATACTGACCGGCAACACCGATGTTGAACAAACCGACCTTGTAGCAGAACAGAACGGATAAAGAACACATCAGCAGGGGCGCCATCTTGACCAGCGTATTACCGAAATTCTTGAGCTGCAAAGAAGCTCTGGAATAGTTCAGGAAGTTTTTGATAACGGCGGAAATGGCACCGGATGCGCCGGAAGGATTGATAAACAGAAGTACGATAAATCCAATCAGCATTCCCAGTACGATACAGATCAGGGAAGCAAGCAGTGCCTGAAAACCATCGTTCTGGAAAAGGTTTTTCTTTTCTTTAGGCATTCCTTTGGAATTACTCATGCTTTCACCTCATCTCTCTTGGCACCGGCCATATAAAGACCCAGCTCTTCGACGGTCGTATTCTTGGGATCGACTTCGCCGACGATCTCACCTTCGTACATGACCAGAATGCGGTCAGAAACATCCATGACCTCGTCAAGTTCAAGGGAAACGAGCAGAACAGCTTTATCTGCATCACGCAGATTAACCAGCTCTTTGTGGATGCCTTCGATCGCGCCAACGTCCAGACCACGGGTGGGCTGAACAGCGATCAGAAGATCCGGGTTTTTGTCGATCTCACGGCCGACAATGGCTTTCTGCTGGTTGCCGCCTGACATGGAACGGGCGATCGTAATGGGACCCTGGCCGGAACGGACGTCATACTGCTTGATGATCTTCTCAGCATAGGCACGAATGTTGTCTCTGCGAAGAAGACCGGCTTTTGAAGTAAATTCAGGTTCGAAATAACGCTGCAGGACGATATTGTCTTCCAGGGTATAGTCAAGTACAAGACCATGTTTATGACGGTCTTCCGGAATATGAGACATTCCGCTGGTGCTTCTCTTTCGGATAGAGAGGTGGGTGATGTCCTTTCCGTTCAAAGAAATGGAACCACTTTTGACCGGTTCCAGACCGGAAAGTCCGTAAACAAGTTCCGTCTGGCCGTTGCCGTCGATACCGGCAATACATACGATCTCACCTTTGCGGACCTTAAAGGAAACATTCTTGACTGCATCGGACGGATGGGTCTTGGAAGCGACGCTCATGTTTTTGACTTCCAGAACGACATCGGTAGGATGAGCCGGGCCTTTCTCGACATGGAAGTTGACATTTCGTCCGACCATCATGGCAGACAGACCTTCTGCGGTCGTATCAGCGATGTTGACCGTTCCGATATACTTACCTTTTCGAAGAACCGAGCAGCGATCCGCAACCGACATGATCTCGTTCAGTTTGTGGGAGATAAACAGAATCGATTTGCCTTCTGCTGCCAGGTTTCTCATGATCTGCATGAGTTCCTCGATCTCCTGCGGTGTCAAAACAGCCGTAGGTTCATCGAAGATCAGGATCTCGTTGTCACGGTAGAGCATCTTGAGAATTTCTGTTCTCTGCTGCATACCGACGGTAATATCTTCTATTACGGCATCCGGATCGACTTTCAGACCATATTTCTCGGACAGAGCAATGACTTTTTCTCTGGCTTCGGCTTTCTGCAGGAATCCGGCTTTGTTGGGTTCGACCCCGAGAATGATATTATCCAGGACTGTAAAGCATTCGACAAGCTTGAAATGCTGATGAACCATACCGATTCCGAGATCATTGGCATCGTTCGGGTCATGGATCTCTACCTTTTTTCCGTCTTTACGGATCTCGCCTTCTTCCGGCTGATATAAGCCGAACAGAACAGACATTAAGGTGGATTTTCCTGCACCATTTTCGCCAAGAAGTGCATGGATCTCTCCTTTTCTCAGCTGAAGAGAAATATCGTCATTAGCGATGATTCCCGGGAACCGTTTGGTAATATGCAGCATCTCGATGGCATATGGTTCATTCTGAACCGCAGCCGCGTTTTCTGCCGACATGGCTGGTTCCTCCCTTCTTTCTGTAGAATGATTGCAAAAGGAGAGAGCGCCTGGCTCTCTCCTTTTATAGACTTGGATAGGGAAAAATTATTTAATGTTGCCCTGGTCGTTAACGGTAGCAACCTTCGCGTTGTCAGCAGCGCTGATGGTGATATCGTTGTTAACTTTAATGGTGCCTGCGTTCATGGCTTTAACCAGTGCATTGTAATCATCAGCGGTGAAGCCTTCGCCAAACTGAGTGGAAGGAGCCAGCTGGACATAGTTCTCGGAAGGATTATCAGAGACAAGACCAAGGTTGTCGATCTTTCCGCCTTCGAATTTGCCTTCTTTAACTGCAGTCAGCATGGTATTGACGGTAGCGCCAAGACCCTTCATAGCGGAGGTAACGGTCATGCCAGCGCCATAGGTGCCATCGATGGTAGCAGCCTGGTCAACGTCAACGCCGATAACCTTGCCGCCGACTTTCTGAGCAGCTTCAGCTGCGGAAGAGTAGATGCCGCCGCCGCAGGCGAAGACAACTTCCGTGCCGGCTGCATACCAGGTATCCATAGCAGCCGTGATATCCGCATCGCCGTAGAACTGGTTGCCGTATGCATAGTTGATCTCAACTGCAGCACCGGTCTCAGCCGCTGCAGCATCCGCACCCTGGACGAATCCGTAGCCATAACGGACAACAGCAGGAACTGCCATACCGCCAAGGAAACCAAGCTTGGTGTAGCCAAGTTTGACAGCTGCATAACCAGCCATGTAACCGCAAAGCTCTTCCTGGTAAACTGCAGAATACAGGTTTGAAGGAAGTTTGTAGTCAGCGGAGAAATCTCCGGCAGAAACGTCCAGCGCGATCATGGTGACATCCGGATAGTTGCCGGCAGTCTTTTCGATCGCGGGAGCAAATGCGTAACCAGGCATAACGATAACAGTGTAACCTTCATCGACTGCTTTTTCGATCATGGAAACACGGTCCTCATCAGAGTTGGACTGGGGTTTGAAGTAGGTGAAGTCAACCTTGTTGGCCTCAGCCCAAGCCTTGCAGGCTTCATAAGTAGTCTGGTTGAAGGACTGGTCGGTGATATCACCGTAGTCAGTAACCATGGCAACTTTCATGTTGGCAGCATCGCCAGCGCCAGCACCGTTGCCGGAGCAGCCAGCCAGGACCATCACACAAAGAGCCAGGCTGAGCATCAGAGCAAGAATCTTTTTCATGTGTTCTCTCCTTATATAGAGTAGTATTTTGATCAAGCGAGGGTGAGTCGCTTATATCCCTTATATTTTAATAGAAATCGGCCGAAGAATCAACCTAATTTTCAAGATATTCGGGAGAAAACCGATAGGGCAGAATTTCAGGAAGCGTATGGATGCTGAATCGAAGAGGATCTTCTGAAGAGACAAAAAGAATCTCAAATTGATCATCACAAAATTCGCTCATAACCTGCCGGCAGACACCGCAGGGGGGAAACTCGCCTGTGATTTTTCCTTTTTCTCCTCCGCACACAGCAATTCGCACGAAATGCGGCAGCTTTTCACTTTCACGATCACTGATCGCTTTGAAGAACGCCGTTCTTTCTGCGCACACCGTTGGTGTGAAGGAGGAATTCTCGATATTGCAGCCTGTCGTTACTTTACCGGTATCGTCAATGAGTGCGGCTCCGACCATATATCCGGAATAGGGAGCATATGCTTTATGCATCGCCCGGATCGCTTCCAGACAAAGCTGTTCGTTCGTCATGGTGATTCTCCTTGGAATTTCTATTTGAGGACCTTGCCGCGGCAGGTATAGGGAACACCGAGATAATCGGTAATGGTAGCTGCAATTGCTGCAAAGGTCGGCTGAGTCCCGTAGTTCTTTGGCTCTATGTTTTTGCCATAAGCCAGATAGGGAATATACTCCCGGGTATGATCCGTATGATGCGTATCTGCCGGGTCACATCCATGATCCGCAGTTACGATCACCACATCATCCGGCCCCATCTTTTTCATGAATTCTGCCAGCCAGGTATCAAACTCGGCATAGGCTTTTGCATAACCGTTTACATCTCGTCGATGACCATAGAGCATATCGAAATCGACCAGGTTTGTGAAGCAAAGACCGGTGAAGTCTTTGTCCAGCGTTTCCATGGTTTTTTCCATACCTTCGGTGTTGCTGTGGGTATACACATATTCCGTCGTACCGATCCCGGCAAAGATATCATTGATCTTGCCGATCGCATAGACAGTCTGACCGGCAGCCTTGATCGCATCCAACATCGTTTCAGCCGGCGGTTCCAGGGAGAAGTCATGACGATTGGCGGTACGTTTGAAGTCCTCTTTGCAGGTACCGATAAACGGACGGGCGATGACACGCCCGACAGCATGTTTGCCGCGAAGGATCCCTCTGGCGATCCGACAGTATTCATAGAGTTTCTCAGGCGGGACCAACTCTTCGTGGGCAGCGATCTGAAAGACAGAATCAGCGGAGGTATAGACGATCAGATCCCCGGTCTTCAGATGTTCCTCGCCGTAGTCATGGATGACAGCGGTCCCGGAGTAGGGAAGGTTGCAAAGGACCCCGCGTCCTGTCGCCTCACGAAATGGAGCCAGCACTTCTTCCGGAAAACCGTTCGGATAGGTAGGAAGCGGAGCATCAGATTGAACACCGGCAATTTCCCAGTGGCCGATCGTGGTATCTTTTCCTTTGGAAGCTTCCTGCAGTCTGGCATAAGCACCGATGGGCTTCTCGACCGGACCTAAGTATTCCTGACCATCGATGTTCGCAAGACCGATGGCACGGGTCGTATAATTCTTATAAGCCGGATCCTTCGAGATCGAGCGCATGGTGTTGCAGCCGAAATCACCAAAGAGGGCAGCATCCGGCTCTTCACCGATTCCACAGGAATCCAGCACGATCAGAAAGACACGTTTACTCATGATCAAACTCCTTTGCGGTACGCAGGGCAACTTTCATCATATCCGTGAAGGTATTCTGTCTTTCCTCAGCGGTAGTGGCTTCTCCGGTCAGAATATGATCGGAGATCGTGCAGATTGCAAGTGCGCGTCTTGGGGCATCCGGTTTATTGGCACGGGCAGCATTCATATAAAGGCCGGCAGCTTCCATCTCGGCTGCCATAACGCCCATCTTAGCCCAGGCAGTGTTGGACTGCATCGCTTCCGGAATTCCCATGTCATCACCGTAGAAGGTATCCGCGGAAAGCAGATTGCCGACATGATAACGAAGACCGAGTTCTTCTGCGATCTTTGTAGAGGTTTTCAAGAGTTCGAAATCGCAGATGGGAGCAAAAGTCCCCGGAAGATGGAACTGATTGGCAAAGTTGCTGTTGGTGCAGGCACCCATACCAAAGACCAGATCACGAACATGAATGTTCAGATCCAGCGCGCCGGCTGAACCGATCCGGATGATATTCTCTACTCCAAAGAAATTGAAGAGTTCATAGGAATAGATGCCGATGGAAGGAATACCCATACCGCTGGCCATAACGGTAACTCTGGCGCCTTCAAAAGTACCAGTGTAGCCGTTGACGCCGCGAACATTATTGACGAGGACAGGATTGTCCAGGAAAGTCTCGGCAATAAACTTGGCCCTGAGCGGATCTCCGGGCATCAGAACCGTTCTGGCAAAGTCTTCCGGCTTTGCGTTGATATGGGGAGTAGGGTAAAGATTAGCCATAAACTTATACCTCCTAATATTAATATCCGGAACCCGTGTCCAGACCTTTGACGATTTTCACGATCCGGCTGGTTCCCAGTCTGGATGCGCCAAGAGCTACAAAATCTTCAGCATCCTGCAGGGAACTGATTCCGCCGGCTGCTTTGATCTTCACATGCGGGGCAACATGTTTGGCGAAGAGAGCGACATCCTCCTTCGTTGCGCCGCCGGTGGAGAATCCGGTGGAAGTTTTGATGAAGTCAGCGCCGGAAGCAGAGACAATCTCGCACATTTTGATTTTCTCTTCTTCCGTCAGCAGACAGGTCTCGATGATAACTTTGAGAATATGATCTTCACAGGCAGCTTTGATATCACGGATCTCGTTCAGAAGATCTTCATAACGTTGATCCTTCAGCCATCCGATGTTGATGACCATGTCGATCTCATCGGCGCCGTTTTGGATCGCGTCTGCTGTTTCGAATACCTTGACCGCGGTCGTTGAATAACCATTCGGGAATCCGATGACCGTACAGATCTTGACGCGGCCTTTGGCATATTCGGCTGCCTGTTTCACATAGGATGCAGGAATACAGACAGAAGCGGTCTGATATTTGATCCCATCATCTATGATCCCCTGGATATCTTTCCAGGTAGCTGCCTGGCCGAGCAGGGTATGGTCGACCTTGGACAGAATGTCTTTGAGCTCCATCAGTAAAACACCTCCTTGGAAATTAATAGATCAATTTTTGACCGCTTTCGCGGATCATTTTACGGTAACAATTGTAGCAGAGACCTTCATAGCGGTCATTGCCGCCCAGAACGACCTGAGCCCCTTCTACGATGATCTGCCCGTTGTCGTCGAACCGGGCATTGACTGTAGCCTTTCGGCCGCAGCGGCAGACAGATTTGATTTCTGTGATCGAATCAGCGATCTCAAAGAGCCGTTTGGACCCGGGAAAGAGCTTTGTCTGGAAATCAGCCCGAAGACCAAAGCAGAGTACCGGTATATCATCGAGATCAGCAAGATCCTTCATCTGACTGACCTGATCCGGCGTCAGGAACTGACATTCATCACAGATCACGACATCCAGATGATGCTGCTCATTCTGCTGATGGAAGAACTGCCGGATATCCACCTCCGGACTGACAGCCAGCGCTTCCTGAAAAAGTCCGATCCGTGAACGAACGACGGTATGAACAGCACCGGTCTCATCGATGGTATCATCCCGGGTATCGGTTGCCGGCTTGATTAGAAGGACACTTTTGCCTTTTTCTTCATAATTGAATTTTGTCATCAGTGCCTGGGCTGTTTTGCTGGAGCCCATGGCACCGAACTTGAAATAGAGTTTTGCCATGATAACCTCACGTAAGGTTTTCTTCCATTTTATCACCAGATCACGGTTTTGTAAATCAGAGAACGTTCTGGTTTCGATACGCAGTAGGACTGATTCCGACATATTGTTTAAATAGTGCATAAAAGCGGCTTCGGCTTGTCATTCCGATCATCTCCTGGATGTCGGTAAGAGAATAGCCGGGGTTCTTGAGCAGAATCTTCGCCTGATCGATCCTTGCCTTACCCAGATATTCACTGATGCTCTGGCCGGTTTCCTTCTTGAATTTCTGCGAGAAATAGTACTCTGCATATCCGGCTGAGGAAGATAAGGAGGCAATCGTGATATTCTCATTCAGATGAGCATGAATATAGGCACAGGCTTCCTGAATGGCAAGTGATATTCCTTCTTGTATTTTTGTCTCGTGAACGCGGCTGACAAAATCATCCAGCATTTCAGATGAAAGAGAGAATGTTTGTGAAACCGATCTTGTCTTCTCACAGCGGTCGGCATAATAATCGTTGAGAGAGTAAGCGATCTCGGGCGAAAGTCCGCCTTCAATGGCTGCCCTGGTGACGAGCGTGAGCAGTGTCAGAATATTGTTTTTTGCGGAACGGACAGGATCCTTGTAGTCGGCTTTGACTCCGGAGGAAAGGCGCATGGATCGTTCGAGCCCTTTCCGGTAGTCGAGATTCCCGTCACGAATCATCTGAAGGAGCATTTGTTCTGCTTCATAAACACCGGCATGGGAAGAAGCAGTTCGGATAGTCGTAGAAAAAGGTGCTTCCTTATCCGTTGGATGACTGCTGTGTATCTGTATATCAAAGGGAGGTATTTTTTCTCCGGTCAGCGTATAGTGCAGCATGACACCGTAGGAGAGCAGAATCACAGATGGAATGACCGGAAGTGTCAGCATCATCTCAAGCAGTTTTTCGCGGCTCGATCCGAATAAGCCGGATTCCTGCAGTTTCTGACGAACGAACATTTGCGGATCACTGGTGGTAAAAAAGGCTCCATAGAGATGGATCACGGATGGACTGAAAGCAGTATATTCGATCTCACACAGCCACTCCATTCCATAGGGATGTTCGATCAGAAAAGGAGTTCGGACTTTTTCTTCTGCCGCTTTGCCAATGACATCGTGAAGAGCAGCCTCATTGATGATTTCATATCCGTAGGAATTCTTTTCGATTGTTGTCTGAACCAGTTCCAGTCCGGGCGTATACTGCCAGTACTGCATATTATAGTTTAATGAAAACAGTTCATAGAAGAATGAAAGACGCTCAATACTCATAACATACCTCTTTAAATAACGTCCTGATATTAATGATATTGTACACGAATTCAATATCGTTGTAAAGCATATTTAATTAGAGGACAAAAACATGAATATCAGGATGACGGACGGAAGTTCCGTATTTATAATGAAAACATCAAATTCAGAAAACAAAGCAGAGAACCTCTGCCAAGGAAACGAAAGGATTTTATCATGGCGAAAGAAAAACTTACCCAGTCCCAGATCGACGGTGTCGAATACCGTCGTGCGAAACTCTGGCAGATCATCCTGGTCGCAATGAATGCCCTGAATGGCATGGCGATCTATACCCTGATCGGTCAGGCTTCCTATGCAGCCAGCATCGGATTCGGAATTTCCACACTGATCGTCGGCGGACTGCTGACCTTCACCCGTGTCTTCGATGCGATCACTGACCCGCTGCTTGCATTCCTGTATGACCGTGTTAATACCCGCTGGGGCAAGATCCGTCCTCTGATGCTGCTTGGCTGGGCTGTTCAGTCACTGGGTATCATGTGCATGTTCTCCTGGACGGCCAGCAAGGGATTTGGAATCGGCATGTTCCTTGTCACCTATATGCTGTATGTTATCGGTTATACGATCGTCAATATGACCGCTCAGACGATTGGTCCGCTGATCACCAACGATCCCAAACAACGTCCGACCGTCGGTGTCTGGAATACAGTTTTCAACTATATCGTTCCCATGGCCTTTACCATCATCCTGAATACGGTTCTGCTGCCGAAATACGGCCAGGTCGTCGTTACCGAGGCTGGCGGATATTCCGTCAACTATTCTCAGGCTTATCTGACTGCCGCTGCGACTGTGACTGTCATCGTTTCTTT
>JAFOIR010000167.1 GCA_017420625.1 Bacillota bacterium | reverse complement strand
GGACTGTGCCAGTTTTTCCGTCCGCGTCTGTTTCTTCAGTTGTTTTTGCTTCTCCAGCTGGATTGCCCGTGCTTCCTGGGCAACTTCCTTCATATTTGGTCTTCTATACATGGCTTAATTCCTTTCCAGACTCAGTTTTTCTGCCAGTTCACCACGTCGCTGACCTTAATGTCGCAAAGTCTCTTTCTCTTAAAATATGGCATGATCTTGCTGTCGATGATGCTTTGCTTGGAGACGATGGTGCTCTCGCGGACACGGTTTCTCAGTGTGTCCAGATAGATCTCTACGAAGTCCCCGAACGTCATCTCCAGAGCTCCTGCTTTCGTGTGAAGGAACTCGTCCTCCCATTCCTGTGCTTCTCGCTTGGTTTTAAAGCCTCGTTTTACCTTGCGGCTTTTTTCTCCCTGCCAGTTGGTGTAATAAACCGAAACATACCAGGTTTTTCGTTCTGAATCCCTGTAAACTGCCATTGTCTTAATCCTCCTGCGGCTTTTCCTCTACGGTAACGGGCTCATCTACGTAGCCGTAGAGCTTCTGTTCCAGATAGCGGCGGTTGATCCTGCCCGCGATGACCATGTAGCCGCCTGCCTTCAGTTCCTCGTTGAGGCGTTTGATGATGCGATAAGCCTCCGTCCGGGACACACCCAGAAATTCCTCGACTTCTGCCGCTCTCATAAAAATTGATTTCGTCATTTCCTGAATTCTCCTTTCGTCTCTTGAGTACCGGATGATCCGACTTCCTCACTTATTCGGAGATGGGAAGGGGTCATATTCAACCCCCTGTCAGAAAAAAACTGCTCTATTTTGGGACAAACCCTGTGTACTGCTGTGTACTGGGTACGAAGTGGCTTTGGCGTGAATCAGATGTAGTGGTAAACTTAAATTGGACACAGAGGGGGTAATTATTGGACATCAGATGTATAATGAGTAGACAGTACAGAATACATCTCTGAACGATCATTACTCTTCAGTGAACAGGAGGTTTACCATGAAATACACAAAAGATGAACGCCTGGACATCGGCCGACGGATCTACGACGGAGAACTAAGCCGCTATGAAGCTGCTGAACAGTACGGCATAAGCGATCAAACAGCACGAGACTACATGAGAATGTATAGAGATGTTCATCACCTTCCACCTAAGCGATTGAAGAAGGGAATGTCCGCTCCATCATTCAAAACATCACTTCAGGGAATGGATGATCTTGAATCCATGACCAGGGAAGAACTGATTCAGGAGCTTGTAAAAGCAAGGATCACAGAGGCCCGGCTAAAAAAAGGATACGAGGTGAAAGGGGATGGTTCGGTAATTCTGTACGACATCAAGAATACCAAGTGATCATGGAACTGTCCGGGGAGTTTCCCGTAAAGCTCCTATGTGATACCATGGGTATTCAGCGAAGCAGCTTTTACAACTGGAAGAAGCATCTTTCAAACCCGTCAGGCAGGACAAAAAGTCTTGTCAGCAACATACTGCTCTTTCAGGAATATCACTTAAAATATCCGTCACATGGCTATCGCTGGCTGAATGCTAAGATCCGCCTTGATACAGGGCTTATGCTTTCCAATCCTTACGCACATAAGTGCTGCAAAACCGCTGGGATCAAAAGCAAGTCAAAGCATTACAGTTACAAGAAACCGGGAGATCCGTACAAGGTATATCCCAACCTGCTTCTGACAGAAATGCAGATCGACGGTCCAATGCAGTGCATAGTCAGTGATATGACAGCCTTCTATGTGAAGGGAATCTATTACGAGCTCACACTGTACATGGATCTGTGGAACAATGAGATCATAAGCCATGCGCTTTCTGCAAGGCGCGGAGACCGCATGACATACATCAGCGGACTTACAGATCTGATAGAACTCAAGAAGCTGCTGCCGGACCATGAGATGATCCTGCATACCGACCAGGGATCGGTGTATTCATCTAAAGCGTTCAATGAACTGCTGCCGATGTATGGTATTACCAGATCGATGTCACGCGCTGGTACGCCAACGGACAACGCGGCGATGGAAGCCATCAACGGGTGGATCAAAGCTGAGATGTTCATGGATCTGCATGTGACAGGAGACAGGCCGGTGCAGGAAGAGGTCGATGAATACATCGATTTCTTCAACGAAGGCCGTCCGGCGTACTCATTGAACTACCTGACACCAAAGCAGTATCGCGAGTCCAGGTTGGAGAGCTGTTATGCCTGAATACGTGATGATTATTGTATAGTTTTCAAGTTATAAGTGTCCAGTTTTTGTTGACTAGTGCAAACTGCATATTCATGGTAAAACAATGGCTAAGAAGGATAATTGGAGTTGTTTGAAAGATAATTGTCTCCTTTGTAAACAGAAAAGATATCAAGTGAAATGCCCTTGGGGGAGTTACTAATTAGTCTCACGGTTGAGCGAATGACGTCTGATTGTCTCATAATCGCCATGAGAAATGAAATGGCGAAAATTGACCAAAAATGTCAAATATCCGATTTTAGCATTGACTTCTGGATCCGACTAGTGTTATAATACACTCGCTATCAGTGCATACTGTAAGTGAAGGGAGGTAAAGTAATGCTGTTACAGTTTTCGGTGGAGAATTTCAGGTCCTTCAAAACGAAGGCTGTGCTTTCTCTGGAAGCATCTGCTGATAAAGAATTGCTCAATAATATTGTGGAGGATCAAAAGCAAAGAATTCTAAAAGGAGTTGCGATATTCGGTTCAAACGCGGCAGGTAAATCTAACATTTTCAAAGCATTGACAGCTGCTATTCTTATGGTTCGTTACTCGAACACAAGACAGGTTGGTGAACCATTGGCTATGATGGTTCCCTTTGTATTCGATGAGGAATCTGCTAAAAAGCCATGTTCTTTTGAGTTTGTTTTCTTGGTAGATAAGAAAAAATACGTCTATGGTTTTTCTGCGACATCTGAG
>JAFOIR010000166.1 GCA_017420625.1 Bacillota bacterium | reverse complement strand
GTCGGGGATGTCCTTGGTCACCACGCTGCCGGCTCCGATGACCACATTGTTGCCAATCGTAACGCCCGGCATGATGCATGCATTTCCTCCGATCCAGACATTATCACCGATCGTAATACCGATCCCATACTCATAGCCGGAGTTTCGTGAATCCGGGTGGATCGGATGTCCGGCCGTATAGATGGAGACATTCGGGGCGATCTGTGCGTTGGCGCCAATCTTCACCTTGGCTATATCGAGCACCAGGAAATTGTAGTTGGCAAAGAAGTTCTCTCCGACCTCGATGTTGTACCCGTAATCACAGTGGAAAGGCGCCATGATATGCACACTCTCCCCCGTTTTGCCGAGGATCTTCCGGATCAATGCATCCTGCTCCTGCCTGGCATCCGGCGGGAGATTATTATATGCATAGATGCGCTTCTGGTTCTCCAACCGATCCTCACTTAATCCATCCAGCCAGGCCTTATACGGCACCTCAGCGAGCATTCTTTCTTTTTGTGTCATGCGATAACCTCCTTTGGAACTACCTGTGAATATACATCCTTGTCATGTCCGGTTCGTCATCACCCTGCACCATGCAAAGAAATTCCCAGCCGTACCGCTCGTAAAACCCGATATGATCCGTGACCAGATAGACAGGTGTGATCCCCTTCGAGCGCAGATCTTCGACCGTCATCTGAAGAAGCTTTCCTGCGATCCCCTGACCGCGATTTTTTTCATCCGTATAGACCGCACACACATTCGGTGTCAGGTCCTTCCGGTCGTGAAAATCATTCTCGATGACACCCATACCGGCGATGATCTGATCGCCATCCATGCACAGATACCAGCCATACTCGGTTTCCTTATCCAGATAGGCATTCATGCATTCCAGATAGGCTTCCTTGGGAACACCCCACTTGTTGTGGAACCATTCAGCCGCTGTATCTTTCAGTTCGGGCTTTTCCCGCAGGGTGATATATTGATATTCCATTTCTATAAACCTCTTTCTTTCAGATCCTGTACGATGCCGATATATACATCGCAGATATCCGAGACTCCCGACCCGTTTTTTCTGGTAAAACAGCTTCTGCGAAGATCGATCGCATCCAGATGGGAAATGCCTCTAAATGTATTGGACCGAAGGATCGTGTGCTTCTGTCCCCATCTGGCCGACTCTACGGTGACCAATCCGTCATTCTCTCCTTCCAGGCGGTTGATGATCGCATTCGCTGTCGAAAGGTTGATATCCGAAAAAGGATGCTTCATCGCACAGGCAAAACTCTGATAATAGATGCCCGGGACATCGGGATTGTTTTCGTTGAAGGCTGCCATGCGCTCCGTCGTAAAGTCTTCGCACAGCTTGAGAAAATCCGGCTTCTTGTCTCCCACGACACGGATCCAGTTGTTGACAGCAAATGCCGCCACATTCCAGACGGACCGCGGAATGGCAAAGAGCTTATCGATCGTTCCTGATCCATGATGCGGCGTGGCTATGGTGGTGATACTGGCGATCTTGTCCCCGCATCCAAAAGAAGAAGCCGCCATTCTCGCATCCAGCCCGCCCTTGGAATGGGCGATAATGTTCACCTTTTCGCTTCCGGTCTCCTGAAGGATCTCATCAATCCGACGAGTGATCGCCTCGGCATTGGTCTCCACGCTCGCCCAGCAGTCCTGAAGGCCATAGAAGATTTCAGCGCCTTCCTTTTCCAACACTGCCGGGATCCGCCCCCAGTAAACAGGCCACTTCAGATCCCTGAAGCCTGCCCCGTGGATCAGCACCAGCGGGTATTTTGTCCTCAATGGTCGTTCCATACAGATCCTCCGCTGAGTGTGACTGTCGCAATCTCCCGGGTCGGCCAGAAGGCACACAGATGGAGCCGGGTTATCTTCCCCACAAACGGATGAAAAGACTGTAAAAGCTGGGGCAGTGCCGCACAAACGGCAGCTGGTTCATCGATCAGTATAGTGGCGTGAGGCGTCCATGGACGCTGTGAATCCGGGTTCAGTTCACATGCATCGTGAAGTTTCTCCAGATCCGCGTTCCTCTCCGGCCCTCCAAACAAGACCTTTCCCGG
Source organism: Bacillota bacterium (assembly GCA_017420625.1). The sequence goes on along the minus strand of JAFOIR010000166.1, from coordinate 874 downwards.
AGCAAATATCCCGATATGGCTGATATGCACCGGGATCGGCGAGAACTCATCAGCCACCTTCTTCATCAGCTCGATGGCTTTTTGTTCCTGTTCCAGCGCAAATGTCGTCAGACTGATATGAAAAGGAAGTCCCGGTGTCTGAGTCCCTGTGAATCCTGCTTCCTGCAAATGGCTGTACCATTCGGACATGATTTTCTGCGACTCTTCATCCAGGTCTGCCATCAGTGTCAAAAACTGTTCTGCCATCTTCCTATTCCTTTTTTCTATAGTCAAGTCTTGCCAAAGCTTTTCCGTTAGGAAGTTCCGTCGAACTTTGCAGGATACGTTCATATCCGATTTCATTCATGGCCGCGGTCAATGCGCCTTCTTCTATAGGATGATGGATCGTATCGAGCCCGTCAAACACATGCAGATACGGAGAATCCGATACCCAGGTTTTTTCATCCCTGTTGATCTGAATCACACAGGATACATACTGTGCCTCTGTCTGCCGTACCGTTTTCTGAAAGGCAGGATATCCGATATACTCGATCAGCAGATTAGCGATCACCAGTTCCGCCTTTGGCAGGGATTCAGCTTCTTCTGCAACATCCATTCGAAAACATTTCAGTGCCTCCCCCAAAAACGCATAACGATTCCGAACTGCTTTGATGTATTCATCGTTGATATCAATGCCATAGACTGTCCGGTATTTTTCAGGATCGACATGTTCCAGCCCATTGCCTCCGGCTATGCCAAGAACCATGGCAGTATGTACGTCATAGGCTGCAAACTGTTCTTTCATGATGGCATTCATCGCCTGAAGCTGCCGGACAGAATCAAGGCTCATATGTTCTTCATAATCATTCAGACGAATATCTTCCCACGGATTTCT
>JAFOIR010000165.1 GCA_017420625.1 Bacillota bacterium | reverse complement strand
CTGGTTTCCCAGATCCAGAATGGTGTCAATGAGACGTCATCGCTGGCAGCTGCCTGCGGGATCGATATCATGACCTTTGCAGAGGCGATCTCCTATGGAGGAGGACAGAACTTCTACCTGGACAGCAAGAAAGCAGTCATTGCGAAAGAAGATTTTACGACAGCCTTTTCTGTCGAAAACATGCATAAAGATGTCCATATCTGCCTGGGACTTGCCAAAGAACATGGCGTATCCATGCCCGGCGAAGAGAACGCCGTTCGTGTGTATGATAAAGCCATGGCATCCGGTTTCGGCAAGGAAGACTTTTCTGCTACGATCAAGGTCGTTCGCGGAAACAGTGCGGAGGCAGACTGATGAATATCCGGATTCTCTATGTACCGATCGGCGTCGGTACTTATCATATGGAGACGGCAGGAGCTGCTTTTGATGCTTCTGCCGCGCTTCTTCAGAAGCTCAGAACGAAGCTGGACTTTGGTCTTGATCAGCCGGAAGCTCCGCTTCTGACAACCGATGCAGTCAAAGCTTTTATGGCTGGTAAGACACCGGATCTGGTCATCCTGCAGAATATCACATTTGCCAATGCTGCCTATATTTCGGAAGTCCTTCGGGTATATAACGGACCGATCGTTTTATGGACCCTTCGGGAACCTGTCTCCGAGACAGGCGGACGCTTGAAACTTAACTCCCTGACAGGCAGTTTTTCTGCGGCCAATACCTATCATCAGCTTCGGGATGATGAACCCATCCGTCTGTTCGGAAGTGCCGATGAAGCAGAAGTGGAAGAGAGACTTAAGAAGATCATCCGGGCACTTTGCGCAGTGAAGGAGCTTGGGAATCTGCGGCTGGCGCAGATCGGGCATACTCCTCAGGGATTCGGATTCGGACGTGGACTGGATGCAGAGATGCTGAAAGTCTTTGGAACAGAGCTGGTTTCTGTGGAAGCCAGAGAGCTGATCCGCAAAGCCGAAGGCTATGCTTACGAAGACTGTCAGTCCTTTGAAGCCGAGGCTAAAGAAAGGATCGTTGGTCTGGAACAGATGCCTGAGAAGAATGTCCGGGATTTTGTCCGGCTCTATCGGGCCTATCAGGAGTTTGTCGCGGAGCAGAAAATAGGTGCGCTTTCATCCCGCTGCTGGCCGGATTTCTTTGTGGAATATGGGACACCGGTCTGCAGTGTGCTTTCGATTTTGAATGCACTGGGCATTCCCTCTGCCTGTGAAGCCGATACCTATGGGGCGCTTTCGATGGCTGTCGGTACATTCTTAACGGGTGAAGCCTGTTTCTTCGGAGATCCGGTTGCTCTTTCTGAAGAAGAAAATACGCTGACGTTCTGGCATTGCGGTATGGCGGCCTGTTCTCTGGCAAGAGAAGATACCGGTGCCTGCGTGGGCGTTCATCCGAACCGAAAGATCGGACCGACCATGGAGTTCGGAGCCAAGGCAGCAAAGAAAGTCACGATCCTTCGGATCGGCAAGGACCGCGACGGGTCTTTCCGGCTTTTTGCCTCGAGCGGAAGCTGCCCGGATAAACCGAGGCAGTATCTCGGCACATCCATGGTGGTTGAAACATCCATTCCGGTGAGAGCTTTGGTCGATCACCTTCTGCAGGATGGATTTGAGCCGCATTATGCAGTTGCTTACGGCGATATCACCGAAGAGCTGAAACTGGTGGCGGGACTTTTACATATCCCATTTGCGGAGTACCGATCATGATGGACATCAGTAGGATCAGACTGGAGAGAGCCTGCGGAAAAGCGGAATTTCCCATGGAGAAAGGAAGCTTCGAATATATCGACCGCGTGAGCGGCCGGAATGAGGAGGATTCTTCCAGGTGGCTGAGCGTGGAAGAAATCTCTCCATCTGAAAAATGTCTGCGTATTCGAGCAGTCGATGATGTAACGAATCGCTGGTATCTGCGGATCCCAACCGACTCTCTGGCGGGCGATTCTGTTCAGGATCTGCCAGAAGAGGAACATTTCTACGGAACCGGAGAGACCTTCCCGGAATTTGATCTTAAAGGTCAGAAAGTACGGGTATGGGTCGCTGAGCATCAGAATGCCAAACGGATCGCCAGAAAACTGGCACTCTGGGAGGAAGTCGGACCGGAGCCGAAAAGATCCTGGCCGTTTTCCGATTATGAAACCTATTACGCCCAGCCGACCTTTGTCAGCAGCCGGAAATACTATGTACATGTCGATTCCACCGGTTATGTGGAGTTTGATTTTACCAAACCGGGATGGGTCGGGATCGAGCTGAGAGAAAACGCCCCGATCTATATCGGAAAAGCTGAAAGCTTCAGTGCTCTTTCCACTCTTCTGAGCAGCCGGCTCGGCCGCCAGAAGTGTTTGCCTGAATGGACACATAACGGCGTGATCCTTGGAATCGAAGAAGGTCCGGATGCGATCGATGAGAAGATCCGAAAGGTTCAAAAGGCAGGAACGCCTGTCGTGGGGATCTGGTCTCAGGACTGGTGCGGCTGCAGAAGGACCGGATTTGGCTATCAGGTTATGTGGAATTGGCGTTATGACAGGGAGCTTTATCCGGATCTGCCGGAGCATATCCTCCGGTGGAAGAAGGAAGGCATCCGGTTCCTCGGCTATATCAATCCCTTTATGGCGATCGAAAAAGATATCTATGCCTATGCAGCAGCGCACGGTTACTGCGTGAAGAATGCAGAGGGAGAAGACTATCTGGTTACGATCACGACATTCCCGGCCGCGATGATCGATCTGACGAACCCGGCCGCCTGGGAATGGTACAAAGGCATTATCAAGACCAATATGATCGGAATCGGCCTGTCCGGCTGGATGGCCGATTTCGGAGAATATCTGCCGACTGACTGTGTGCTGTTCTCCGGAGAGGACCCGGAAATCAAGCATAACGACTGGCCGGCGCTATGGGCAAAGCTGAACCGGGAGGCGGTTCAGGAAGCAGAAACTGCCGGACTGATCCCGGAGGGAGAAGTATTCTTCTTCACCCGAGCCGGGTCGGCCGGGACAGTAACTTATTCCGACATGATGTGGAACGGTGATCAGCATGTCGACTGGTCACTGGACGACGGACTGGCTTCCGTTATTCCTGCGACGCTGTCGCTGGCCATGAGCGGCTACGGCCTGACGCATTCCGATGTGGGCGGTTATACCACCATGGGCCCGATGACACGCGGCAAGGAACTGATGATGCGCTGGGAAGAGATGAACAGTTTTTCTCCCATGATGCGTACGCATCCCGGCAATCAGCCTTCCCGCAGCATTCAGTTTGACGGGGATGAGGAGATGATCGATCATCTGTCCCTGTGTGTTCGCCGTTTTGCTGCCCTGAAGGATTATTTGATTCCCCTGGAAGAGGAGAATGCAGCAAAGGGCGTCCCGGTGATGAGGCCTTTGTTCTATCACTATGATGAACCAAGGGCTTATACCGAGAAATTTGAGTATCTTCTGGGACGT
>JAFOIR010000164.1 GCA_017420625.1 Bacillota bacterium | reverse complement strand
TCATTCATCACGACCAGTGCTTCCATCACATGGGGAAAACCGGTAAATGGAGCACACTGATAAACAGCCTCCCGAATTTCCAGTGCCGTGCAGCCGGCATTGAAAGCAGAGCGGATATGATTCTTGAGAGCCGGCAGCGTATGTCTGGCTGTCATGGCAGCGATCTCGCAAAGGCCCCTCATTCGTTCATCCAAAGGTCCTGCATGCCAGATATCACCAAAAATATACCGCTGCATGACCTTCATAAACTCCGGGTCTTTACCTTCATTCGTGACAGGCGGTCTTTCAAACAGTTTAGGGAATGTTTCTGCGCACCGATCGATTCTGTTTGCCATTATTATTCCTCCTTACAGCGGCCAGGTATTTTTGATCGGAATAATTCCTTTGCTGCCGGCCATCACACCAGCCAGCTCATGCGGGATGTACAGTTCTTCCAGGAATTTGATCTCTTCCGGGCTGAGCTCCAGATCTACTGCAGCAGCCGGGCCATCGATATGATGCGGTTTGGTCGCACCGACAACGGGAGAGGTGACTTTCGTCAGCAGCCAGGCAAGTGCGATCTCGGTCATCGTCACGCCTTTCTTCTCTGCGAGTTCCAGAACTCTTGCAATGATGAGACCATCAGCCTCAGCCGTTGAATCATATTTGAACTTGGCATAGGCATCCATCTCCAGACGTTTGGACGTCTCACCGGGTTTCTTGGAAAGACGGCCGGCTGCCAGTGCACTGTACGGCGTCATGGCGATCTGATTGGCATAACAGAACGGAGCCATCTCTCTTTCTTCTTCTCTGGCGATCAGGTTATAATGGCCCTGAATGGAAACGAAAGGCGCCCATCCGTTCTTTTCCGCGATCGCGTTGGCCTGAGCCAGCTGCCATGCATAGCAGTTGGAAACGCCAATCGCACGGACTTTTCCGGATTTTACCGCTTCATTGAGTGTTTCCATGCTCTCTTCGATAGGCGTGATGTAATCCCAGCTGTGCATGATATAAAGATCGATATAATCAGTTCCCAGACGTTTCAGAGAATTGTCCAGGCACTGATTGATCCAGTCTTTTCCGCTGATGGTATCCTTCATAGAGGGATGTCTCGGACCATACTTGGTTGCAATGACCACTTTGTCCCGACTGGTCAGTTCCTGCAGTGCTTTACCGACAAACTCTTCACTGGTACCGCCGGAATATGCCATGGCTGTATCAAAGAAGTTGATTCCCTTTTCCAATGCATAACCGAGGATGCTCTTGGTGCTGTCATAATCCAGTGTCCACTGATGACCACCGGGAACCGGAACACCAAATCCCATACAACCAATACAGAATCTGGAAACTACCAGATCGGATTTTCCAAGTTTCGTATACTTCATTTCAGACATGCCCTCTTAATCGCTATTTTTGATGTTATTATAATAAGTTAATCAGCGATCATCAATCTGAATTATCCCTTTGAACTATAAGTTATTCTAATATTAACGTTCAAAAAGCTTCAGAAATTTCATTTTCCACGCCTTATACGGGTGTTCGCGAAGCGGCAGATTGAAGTGATTCGATCCAAAGAGCACCGTCTGCGGATGTGTGAATTCTCTGAATCCCCACTCTCCGTGATAGGCTCCCATGCCGGAATGACCGGTTCCGTTAAAGGGTACCCCTTTGACCATCAACTGAAGACAGACCTCGTTGATGCAGCCGCCTCCGAACTGCTGGCTGCTCATGACTTTCTTTGCCCACTTTTTGTTCTTTGTAAAGACATAGAGTGCCAGGCCATGTTCCCTGGATGCAATGGTATCCATCAGTTCATCGACCCAGTCATCCCGGAACGGTACGACCGGCAGCAGCGGGCAGAACAATTCTTTCTGTACGATCTCCTCGTCGATGCCGATCGGATAAAGGATGGTCGGCTGAAATTTCAGCGCTTCCGGATCTCCTTTGCCGCCATATACGATCTTATCCTTATAGATCTCTGCATCAGCAGCACATTTATCATAGGCCGAACGAGCGATCAGCTTCGGGTATTCCGGATTCTCCAGCGCATTCTTTCCGATATGCTTCTCAAAGGCCAGCTTCAGTTCCTCGACAAACTTGTCCGCCACCTCTTCTGCAACAGCTACCTGATTGATGTTGATACAGATCTGGCCGCTGTTCAGCAGTTTGAAGAAGGCGATCTTTCTGGCCGCATCCTTCAGATCTGCATCCCTTCGTACCACACACCAGTTGCCTGTTTCGCCACCCAGCTCCAGTGCGACCGGCGTCAGGTTTTTGGAAGCCATTTCCATGACATGCTTCGCTACCTTTGGCGAACCGGTATAAAAGATCTTGTCCACTCTTTCTTCCAGACAGAAATCCGCGACGTCATGGCCACCATCGATCACGGTGACGTATTCCGGAGGATAGATCTCTTTTACAAGCTTCTGCATCACGGCTGTACAGGCTTTCGACTTGGAACTGGCTTTGATCAGTGAGGTATTGCCGCCGGCAATGCTGGCAGCAAGAACACCGAAGGAAAGCATAAAGGGAAAGTTGAAAGGACTGATGATCAGCGTAACGCCGTAGGGCATTTTATGTACCTTGGTGATCACACTGGGGAAACATGTGAATCCGGAGAAATGCGTTTCCGGACGAGCCCAGCGGCGCAGCGATGCGATGGTTTCGTTGATCTCCATGACAACAGAGCCGATATCACAGAAATAAGCTTCTGCCTGTGCCCGGCCAAGATCTTCGAAGAGCGCTTCTTCCAGCTCGGTTTCATATTGAAGCATGGCAGCTTTCAGTTTTTTCAGCTGACGGATCCGAAATCCGACGTCCAGTGTCCGGCCTGTTCGAAAAAACGTCCGCTGCGTTTCTACCGCCTCATGGATCCTGTCTTTTGACCAGACGTTTTCCATTCTTCTCTCCTCCTGTGATGAAAATTCTCGAATTCAGTCAGCTTGATTGTATCATGCATACTGCTGTCCCGCAACACAAAAGACTCTCCTTCCGATAGATCGGAAGAAGAGTCTTTCTTCTACTGCAGATTTTCTATAAATTCTTTTGCTTTCTGCTCTCCATAGGGAGCATAGATTCCGTTCTTCAGGTTGTCAGCCGCCTTTGGGAACTCTTCCCAGCTTTCTTTCTCATGACGAACCAGGATCGGATAGAAGAATACGTCGTTTTTCTGTGCTGCTGCCCGATCACCCGGTGCATCGCCGCACATCAGAACATGGTCAGGCGCATAGCCTTTCTCCAGCATGACGCTGATACAATGTGCCTTGGAACCAACATCCTGACACATCATTACATCCACCAGCGGAAGCAGACCGAATCGTTCCCATTCCTCTTCCACCGCATCACGGTTGGCTGCCGAGACGATCGCGATGTCTGCAAAACCCTTCACGGCCTCAAATCCTTCCTTCACAAGGGGAAATGCTTTTTTGACTTCCCAGGGGAGTTCGGCGATCGACTGATTTACCGCTTTTGACCAGGCCAGTGCCTTGGTCAGGATCTTTGAACCGGTGCGGATGACTTCTTTTTCCAGAGCCGGATTGGAAAGCTCTTTCGCATTTTTTGCCCAGTCATTCAGTTCTTCGATTCCTTCGATCGGAATATACTGTTCATTGACTTCGGACAGTGCCTGTGCCAAGCCCAGAAAACGGTTGATACCGCGGGTCATCGTATACAGGTTGATCTCATCCCAGCGCTTCTGGATGGGCTCCTGCCACTTTTCCAGATGCCATTCTTTGATCATGCACGGACCGAAACAACGTTTGTGCTTGATATCCATGGTATCGACGGCACAGCCGTCAGAATCGACACAGATCAGATAATCATGAGTCTTTACGAACTGATCGACCGGTATACTCATAGTTTTGTCTCCCATCTGCCGCACCAGACCAGATCATTTGCCTGGCCTTTGAAGGGACTCTTTCCTGTCAGCTTTTCAACCAGAGCATGAATGTATTCTTTCGTCGGTGCATAGGCATTGACGAAGGTTTTCAGCATGGGAGCATCATACAGATGATTGGTATAGCAAAGAGAAACTCCGATCGTTGGGATCTCATGGACAGACCACGGAATTTCGGAAGAGTGACCAACCGAGTAAGTCAGACGCACATTATTGGTCTGCGCGTAACCTTTCATGGAGAAGACTTCCAGCACAAGATCGAACCGGTTCTTATAGTCTTCCATGCTGTGATGCTCCATCATGCGGAATTTGTTGAACGGACTGGGTTTTTCCATTTCCAGTTCGTAATAGTCTTTCGGCGCCGTGACTTCAAACCCGGCAGCTTCCAGTTCGTCGATCAGCATCTGTTTGCCTTTATCCGAACCATTGGTCAGCGATTCCGGTGCGCTCTGCACATAATACAGCAGGACACGTTTCTTATCAGAAGGATCAACAGGAAGGATATGCTGGGTATCCTTTACCAGCGTGATGCTCTCATCCGCTGCCCGTGCGGCTGCTTCATGATGTTCGGCGGATCCTACGGATGCCAGGCCTTCCTTCTCAGGGAAAGTCAGATGATGAAGCCCGAGCATCGCTTTCAGTCCCAGGATCCGGTGCAGCGCATCGGAAAGACGCTCTTCACTGATCAGTCCGCTTTCAATACCAGCTTTCATGTAGGCGATATCCTCTTCCGGATCATTGAAGAACAGAACCATGTCACAGCCTGCTGCAATCACGCCGGGAACTGCATCCTTGCGGGAGGCACCGGCCGTCAGTCCGGCCATATGAGAAGCATCGGTCACGATCAGTCCGTTGAACCCGAGTTTTCCGCGCAGCAGATCCTGCAGCAGTTCTTTCTGCAGTGTACCGGGCTTGATGTCTTTATCTTCGATAGAGGGATTGAAGTAGCGGGTATAAGCCGGCTGGCAGATATGGCCGACCATGACAGACGGAAGATCCGCATCGATCAGCGCCTGATAAACTTTGCCATAGGTTGCATCCCACTCTTCCACTGACAGATCATTGCAGCCCATGATCAGATGCTGATCACGTTCTTCGGAACCGTCACCCGGGAAATGCTTGGCAGCGCAGGCGATCCCCAGCTTCTTCATTTCTTCCATATAGGCTTTGGACAGCTCAATGATCTGATCCGGATCATTGCCGTAAGCACGGGTATTGACGATCGTATTTCTCCAGTTGGAAACCACGTCGCAGACCGGTGCGAAGGTCCAGTTGCAGCCGATCGCACTGGCTTCTTCTCCGCCGACCCTGGCCATATCGCGCATCGTATCAACAGTCGTGGATGCAGCGCAGGCTGCACCGGTGGCGATCATGGTACCTTCACCTACTGCACCGTTGCCGCCGGCTTCGCAGTTGGCTGCGATCAGAACAGGGATCCGACTCTTTTCCTGGAACAGACGGTTCTGTTCATAGACTTCTTCCAGTTTTCCGCCCTGCCAGCGGACTCCGCCGATATGATACTTATCACACAGTTCTGTGATATAAGCAGGATCCCGACGCAGCGTCAGGTTGATAAAGAGCTGACCGACTTTCTCGTCATAGCTCATGGAGGCATAGGTATCCTCTACCCACTTGATTTGTTCCTCATTCAGATAAAACGGGCGTTTTGTCAGATCTACCATTTTCTTCTCCTGTCTTATTTGTATTCGAAATTCGGGATATTGTTCCAGCGTTCTTTAAAATAATGCGCTGCCAGTTTGGGTTTGCGGTCACGGGTAAACAGACCTTTTTTGTTGCCCTGAACACGCAGCATCGACTGAGAAGTCATGAAGTCCGCAAAGTTCCAGGCCTGCTCGCCAACGACGAATGCAAACTCATCGAAAACTTTGTTGTTCATCTTATAGTAGTCCACCTGATATTCCTCGGTATACATGACCGGTGTGGTGTCGTGGATGCCCATGACGGTATCCGCACCGTACTCGGTGAACATCAGCGGCTTGCCCAGCTTTTCCCATGCCTGAAGCTCTGCTCGCAGCGCTTCTTCCGGTCCTTCCAGATCGGGTCCGCCAAAGTACCAGCCATAGTAGCGGTTCAGGCAGATCACGTCGGAAAGTTTCGCAGAGACGTCGGTATCGGGTCCGCCGGCCATCTGGACGCTGATCAGTGTGCAGGGACGTTTCTGAGGATCCAGTGCGCGCGCCAATTCATATAAGGGAGCGAAGTACTCATAAGCACCTTCACTGTAGGAATCAGGCTCATTGGCGATACTCCACATTACGACGCAGGCATGGTTCTTATCGCGTTTGATGAGATCGCGGATGACATCCTGATGATGGGAGAAGGTCTTGATTCCGTGCTCCGGGTCGAAGGTCTTGACCTTCTGACCGTTGAAGTTCGCACCGCCGCCAAAGTCAAAGTTGATGCCGACTGCCGGCGTCTCATCAATCACGACGAAGCCTTCTTCATCGCAAAGACGCATCATCTCTTCACTGTAAGGATAGTGGCTGGTACGGAAGGAGTTGGCTCCCTGCCACTTCATAATGGACAGATCCTTGACATACATGGGAATATTCATACCGCGGCCGGCCGGGAAAGTATCCTCATGTTTTCCATATCCCTTGAAGTAGAAGGGACGGCCGTTGATCAGGAAGCGGATGCCATCCACTTTTACGGTACGAATTCCATAGGGAAGTTCATAGACATCTTCGCCAGCGGTTACTTTTACGGTATAGAGATAGGCGTTCATCGGCTGCCACAATCTGACGTTCGTCAGACTGATCTCGCCCTTGGCTCCTTCTGCCGTGGCAACGATATTGCCTTCACGGTCCAGAACGGCCACAGTAACCGGTGCTTCTCCTCCGGCAACGTCCACCTGATAGGAAAGAACAGCCTTCACCTGATCAGCCAGCGGATCTTCTACATCTGCTGTCACCGTCACATCTTCTATATAAGTCCGGGGCGTCGTATAGATGCGGACCGGACGGGTGATTCCACAGTAATTGAAAAAGTCAAAGTTCGGATAATTCTGTTTTTTCTTGTTCTTATAATTCTTTCCGGCTACCGAGCTGCCGCCCAGCATGCTGCTTTGGCCGCCCACCGGAAGCGTGGTATAGTCGATCACATTGTCGACAGCGACGGTCAGAAGATTATCGCCGTCCTGAAGGATTTCTCCTATCTCGGTCTCAAATGGCAGAAAACCGCCGAAGTGTTCGCAGATCTGCTCTCCGTTCAGGAAAACCTTTGCGTGATGCGTTACGGCATCAAAACGAAGGACGACCCGCTCATTTTCCCGGATCTTTTTGGGTACCGAAATATGGCGCTGATAGAAGACCCATCCATAATGATCGCGGAAGGAAATGCCTTCTTTCAGATCGTTATAGGAAGCCGGTACAGGCATCGTGATCGCATCTTCAAGTGCTTTCTTCTGCCATCCATTGCTAAGCCCGGTTCCGTCATCAAGTTTAAAACTCCAGATCCCGCTAAGGTCCATTACCAGTCTGGAATCTGTCAAAATCGGATACAGCATGAGCGTTTTCCCTCTCTCTCTTTATTATCAATCAGACGTGCCATGGCTGGCGGTTACAGAACGACCATTCCGTCTTCATCGGCGGCGATCGGCATCACTTCCATGAAATCCGTGACGCAAAGCGCCAGCGGCACGCCGGTCCAGCAAAATAAAGTATAGAGCAGGCCAAGTCCCCAGCGGCCCTGGTAATACCGATGGCCGCCGGCGAATCCGGTCAGAAGCATGAGCCAGAGATAGGTCTTCTTTTTGAAGCGATGCTGCCCCTTCAGACCTTCCCGCCATTTCATGAATTTCCAGATGGGACCCCAGATACCGTAGGTGGTTTCTTCCTTCCCGGCAGCCCGCTCAGCCGCCTGGATCTCATAATCCAGTTCCATGAGCTTTCCGGCTTCCAGTTTGTCCCCCTTCAGGTCATCCATGACGGGTGCTAGTTTCTTCTGATCAGACATGGCCTGCTCTCCTTTTTTAGTTTGGTTCAGTTACCGTATAGAAATCTATCAGGCTTTGCCTTGTGCTTTGGCTTCAGCTTTGATTCTGGCGATCTCATCCTGGATCTCAGCCATCTTTTCCTTGGTCAGCGGATAGAACTTCATCGCAACGACGTTCAGAACCCAGCCAATGGCGGGCATGCCGAGGAAGCAGATCAGGGTACAAATCAGAATGCCGGTTGAGTAAGGTGTCTCCGGAGTGGGCAGTGCATCCTTGAAGCCGATGATCGCATAGATCAGAGCAACGAAGGTGGAAGCCAGAGAGGAGATCAGTTTGTCAACAAAGCTGAACAGAGTACCCATCAGACC
>JAFOIR010000163.1 GCA_017420625.1 Bacillota bacterium | reverse complement strand
TCGAACCGTTCCGGAAGATGAAGAATCTTTTCGGGATGCAGTGATCAAAGATGTCTTCCTGTATGAAGGGACTGCTTACCGATGGGGGGGCAAAAGCCCGCTTGGCATCGACTGTTCGGGACTTTGCTCGATCGTCTATCTGATGAATGGCGTGATCATTTATCGTGACGCTGCCATCAAAGATGGTTATCCGCTTCATCCTATATCTCTCGATCAGATCAAAAAAGGTGATCTGATTTTCTTCCCGGGACATGTTGCAATGTATCTGGGAGGAGAGAGAAAACTGTATATTCACTCGACGGCCAAAGCGGGCAGCGATGGTGTAGATATCAACAGTCTTGTAGAAAATGATCCGCTGTTCAGAAAGGATCTTCTGGAAAGCATCGAAGGGATCGGATCACTGTTCGGAGATAAAAGCTGATGGATGCACTTTCGTTTAAACTGCCGGTCTTTGAGGGACCGCTGGATCTTCTGCTGCATCTGATCGAGAAGAATAAGCTGGATATCTATGATATTCCCATTCTGGAGATTACCAGGCAGTATCTGGAATATCTCAAATCCTGGGATGAGATGAATCTCGAAATCGCCAGCGAGTTTATCGTCATGGCAGCGACACTCATCAATATCAAAGCCAAACGTCTTCTGCCTGAAGCAGAAAAGAAGGATGAGGAAGAAGAGGATGAAGAAGCCGAGCTGATCCGTCGGCTCCTTGTCTATAAGCAATATAAGGAAGCCTCTGTCAGCCTTAAGGGAATGTTTCAGCCTGATCGAGAGAATGTTTTCCTGAGAAACCCCCAGACAATTCTGGGAGAGAAACCGATTCCTTCACCGGAAGAACTTCTGTCAGGAATCAGCCTGGAAGATCTTTACGAATTGATGGAACGGCAGGAACGCCTTGGCAGGGAGATCATCGACCCGATCCGTTCCGGATTCAATTCGGTCAAACGGGACACCTATACTGTAGCGGAAAAAATCGAACATCTGCAGAAGAGTCTGGAATTGTTTGAGGAAGTCAGTTTTTATCGTCTTCGCAGTGAAAGTCATTCAAAAGAAGAAACGATCACCTATTTCATGGCCATGCTGGAATTGTCCCGCATGAATATGGCTGTTCTTCGCCAGTCACGCCTTTTCGGGGACATTATCGTTTCCAGAAAAGCATCGGATCATTCGGAAGAGGAGGCTGTACAAGAATGAAAAAACGTTGTCCCGGTAAAGAGATGAAAACACTGGAAGCGCTTCTGTTCGCTTCAGGGGAGCCGGTCAGTCTTCGTGAAATGATGCGGGTACTCGGTCTGGATGAAAAACAGACGGAGCGTCTGACTGTTCAGCTGAAAAGAATCTATGATCAAAAACAGAGCGGTGTTCAGATCGAACGATTGGAGAATCGTTTTCAGATGAGCACCAGACCTTTATACTATGAACCGATTCGTGTGCTGTATCAGTCTAAACAAGGGATCCGTCTGACTGATACTCAGCTGGAAACGCTTTCTATTATTGTTTACCGTCAGCCGGTAACGAGGCAGGAAGTCAGTGATATTCGCGGTGTTGCCAGTGATAATGTTATCAGCCGTCTGATTCAATATGATCTGGTGGAAGAGGCAGGACGAATGAAAGCCCCCGGGCGTCCTATACTTTTAAAGACAACGGATCGTTTTCTTCGTGTCTTCGGGCTGGAGAGTGTCCGTGATCTTCCACATCTGCCTCCCCAGCAACAGAACATAGCAGAGGAAGAAGTGTAATGGAAGAAAGATTGCAGAAATATCTGGCCAGATGCGGTATCGGATCACGCAGGCGATGTGAGGAATATATCCTGAACGGACAGGTCAGTGTAGACGGGCAGGTCGTTCGGGAACTCGGAACCAAAATCGATCCGGCAAAATCAGAAGTGTTATTCCGCGGGAAGAAAGTCTCGGAGGAAGAGCAGGTATTAACAACGGTTATGCTGCATAAACCGGCTGGTTATGTGACGACCAGTCATGATCAGTTTGGCCGTCCGGATGTTACGCAGCTGGTGAAGATTCCCGGTATCAGACTGTACCCGGTGGGACGGCTGGATTATCAGACCAGCGGACTGCTTATCCTGACGAATGACGGAGATCTGACATTTCGTCTGACACATCCGACACATCAGATCCCGAAAGTTTATGAGGCACTGATTGCCGGAGAGATCACATCAGAAGAGATCCGCAAACTGGAAAAAGGTGTTGTTTTGGATGATGGATTTAAAACAAGTCCGTCTGAAGTAAAACTCGTTTCCATGCGCGGTGGAAACAGCCGAATCGAGATCACGATTCATGAAGGGAAAAACCATCAGGTCCGGCGTATGGCGAAAGCAGTCGGACATCCGGTACTCAGACTGAAACGCATTCAGGAAGGGAACCTTCGTCTTGGTACGCTGAAAGAAGGAGAATACCGTGTTCTGACCGAGAAAGAGATCCGACAGCTGCAAGATGCAGGAAGGAAGCCATTGTGAATGATCTGATCGTGATCGGTGCCGGTGCTGCAGGGATGATGGCTGCATCCGCTGCTGCAAGAGAAAAGATCGACGTCCTGCTGATCGAAAAAAACGCAAGAGTTGGACGCAAGATCGGGATCACTGGAAAAGGCCGATGCAACGTCACAAACAATTGTGATGAGAAAACCTATATTGAAAACGTGGTGAATAATCCACGTTTTATGTATTCTGCCATTCGTAAACTGAATCCGTCTGATATGATGGAACTGATCTCTTCTGAAGGTGTCAGACTGAAAACCGAACGAGGCGGAAGAGTGTTTCCGGAGTCGGATAAAGCATTTGACATTATCGATGCGCTGTACTCCTATGTGAAAAAAAGCGGAGTAAAGCTCTTAACGGGAAAGAGTGTTTCAAGTATCCGTCGATCCGGCAAAGAATTTGAAGTCACGCTTGATTCCGGAGAAATCCGGCGTGCCGGAGCGGTTGTTTTATCAACAGGAGGACTCAGCTATCCTACGACGGGATCGACCGGAGATGGGCATCGGATCGCGCAGAAGTTGGGGATTTCCCTGATTGCGCCCAGACCTGCCCTGATTCCCCTGGTTTCATCTGATCATTTTTGTCGTGATCTCATGGGACTTTCGCTGAAAAATGTAGAAGTCAGGCTGAGCGATGATACTGCTGAAAAGGGAAAAACGATCTATTCTGATTTCGGAGAAATGCTTTTTACGCATTTTGGCGTCAGCGGGCCGGTCGTTCTTTCCTGTTCAAGCTATTTGTCACGATATCTCAGAAATGAAAAAGCATCGTTTTCCGAACGGAAGATCGTTTTGCATATCGACTTAAAGAGTGCGCTTGACACAGAGACGCTGGATCAGCGGCTTCAGCGGGATTTTACCAAGTACAGTGCCAAGGATTTTATCAACGCATTGGGTGATCTGCTGCCGAAACGGATGATACCGGTGATCGTCCGTCTTTCAGGAATTGATCGGGAGAAGAAAGCAGGACAGATCAGCCGGGATGAGCGCCGCAGGCTGATTCAGCTTCTGAAGGATTTTCCAGTCCGGATCACTGGAACAAGGCCTCTCGATGAGGCAATCATCACGAGCGGTGGAATCGATGTAAACGAGATTCATCCCGGAACGATGATGATCCGAAAAATACCCGGTCTGTTTGTTGCCGGAGAATTGATTGATGTAGACTGTCTGACAGGAGGATTCAATCTTCAGACAGCATTTTCGACTGGAAAAGCTGCAGGATTAGGTGCAGCCCAGTACATCCAGAAAGAGAGGAATCGAAAGATGTTGAATGTAGCGATCGACGGTCCCGGAGGAGCCGGAAAAAGTTCTGTTGCACGCAAAGCAGCAGAAAGAGAAGGCCTCCAGTATGTAGATTCCGGCGCTCTGTATCGGGCGATCGGATATGTGCTCGTAAGAGGCGGGATCGATGTGGAAGATCAGGCAAAAGTCGAGCAGGGTATTCGTTCCATGCATCTTTCTTTGTTCTATCAGGAAGATGGACAGCATGTGACCGTAGACGGAGAAGACGTAACGGCTTTTCTTCGGACCGCTGAAGCCGGACAGGGTGCCAGTAAGGTTGCTGTTCATGGAAAGGTGAGAGATCTCGTTAATTCAGTGATCCGGGAAACGGCAAAGATCTATGATGTCATTATGGATGGCCGTGATATCGGCACAGTTGTACTGCCGGATGCCAATCTGAAACTTTTCATTACAGCGAGCAGTGAAGAACGGGCCAAAAGACGTCTTCTGGAGTTTGAGGCAGCAGGGAAACCGCACGGTGATCTGGAAACGGTCAAAAAAGAGATCGAAGAAAGAGATTACCGGGATTCTCATCGGGAGATCGCACCGCTTAAACAAGCAGAAGATGCGGTTCTGATCGATACGACGATGATGAATCTGGAAGAAGTGGTCGAAAAAGTCTGTGGGTTGATTCAAGAGGCCAGAAAGTGAAAGTATATCTAGCATCCACTGCCGGTTTTTGCTTCGGTGTCAAAAACGCTATCCGGATCGCTGAGGCGAATGCACCAGCTCTGACATTTGGGCCTCTGATTCATAACGAACACGTGATTCGTGAGCTGGAAGAAAAACAGATCATCTGCTGCGGGAGCATAGAAGAAATTCCGGAGCAGGCGAAGGTTGTGATCCGGGCACATGGGGTCCCGCCTGAAGTTTACAGACAGCTGGAGGCAAAGGGCGCCGCGGTCATCGATGCCACCTGTCCATTTGTCAAAAAAATTCATACAATTGTTCAGGAAACAAATCCTGAAGAGCAGGTGATCATACTTGGGGATCCGGATCATCCTGAGGTAAAGGGTATTGCAGGTTGGTGCAAAAAGACACCTTTGATCTATCGTTCCCTGGGTGAAATGGAGCAAAGTCCGCCTCCCAAAGACCGAAAATACCGAATGGTGGAACAGACCACATTTGATCAAACAATTTTTTCAAAGATTCTTGTATTTTTACAAAAACAGGAGTATAATGTCAAAGTGTGCCATACAATTTGCATTTCCACCGAAAATCATCAGCAGGAAGCGATGCTGTTGGCGAAAAAGTGTGATGCAATGTTGGTCATAGGCGGGAAAAACAGTTCAAATACCCGCAAGCTATACAATCTTTGCCTTTCCCGGTGCTCCCAAACCCATTTGATTGAAAGTGCATCTGAGTTGTATGGAATCAGGTTCGGTGAGGAGGTCCAGACTGTTGGAATAACAGCCGGAGCTTCGACCCCGGATCATATTATTCAGGAGGTAGTTCGTAAGATGAGCGAGAACAATCTTTTCGAAGAGATGCTCAATGAAAGCTATCAGGAGGTGCATTCCGGGTATGTGGTGCAGGGAAAGGTCCTTGAAGTAACGGATACCGAGATCGTATTCAATATCGGCTATAAGTGCGACGGGACTATGACCAAGGCAGAATTCGGCGGTACAGATGCACCGCTGCAGGATCAGGTCAAGGTAGGCGACCAGATGGAAGTTAAAGTCATCAAGGTTGGCGACAGCGAAGTAACCCTCTCACGTAAGAGAGTGATCCAGGATAAAGCTTATCAGGAGCTCGAAGACGCATTGGCTGAGAAGACCATCCTTCACGGCAAGGTGGTTGAAGCCCTTGAAAACGGCATTATTATTCAGTATGGCGACATGAGAGTATTCGTGCCGGCGTCTCTGGCGGATCCCCGCCGTATCGATCTGAAGACCCTGGTCGGTGAAGAAACCGATTTCAGAATCATTCGTCTTCAGAGAAAAAGAAACCGCATCATGGGCGATCGTCGCAGCGTGATCGCGGAGCAGCGCGCCAAGCTTCGTCAGGAGACGATCGAGAAACTCGTTCCCGGCGCAAGACTGGAAGGTACTGTTAAGAATATTACCAATTACTGTGCTTTCATCGACCTCGGTGGAATCGACGGAATGCTTCACATTTCTGAAATGGGATGGAGCGCTGTCAGAAATCCGAACCGTTATGTCAAGGAAGGCCAGAAGATCGAGGTCGAGGTTAAGAGCTACGATCCCGAGACCGGACGTATTTCTCTGACCACCAAGTTCCCGGAGACGAATCCCTGGAATGGTGCCGATGAGAAATATGCAGTCGGCAATATCGTTACCGGTAAAGTCGTACGTTTTGCAGATTTTGGTGCATTTGTTGAGCTGGAGAAAGGAATCGATGCACTGGTTCATATTTCTCATCTGTCCAACAAATTTATCAAACATCCGTCAGAAGTGCTGACGATCGGTGAGACAGTGGAAGCCAAGGTTATCGACTTCAATGCCGAAACCAAGCGCATCTCCCTTACGCTCAGAGATCTTCCCGGCCAGGAAGAAGCTCCTGCCGAGGAAGGTGAATACGTCGAAGAAGTCATCTACGAGGAGATTCCTGTCGAAGAAGGCGAGTACTCCGAAGAAGAGATCATCGATGAAGCTGCGAAGGCTCCGGAAGCTGATGCTCAGCCGGCCGAAGAGTAATTTAAATCTATGATCAAATGGGCTGCCTGTAGAGTGCTTGAACCACGCAGGCAGCCTGTTTTTTTTTAAAGGACATCTACATGCGAATCATCAGGACGCCGTATCAGATGACGGCGGAGGAAAGAGAAAAGAACCTGTCTTGCTGGCAGATCCTGTGTAAAGAATTCGATGCAGAGCTTTCGGGGATCTGTTT
>JAFOIR010000162.1 GCA_017420625.1 Bacillota bacterium | reverse complement strand
TTTTTTGATAAACCGATGCGGTTTTACCGGACTGTTGCAAATAAAATCATCCGCACACTTCATGAAAATGTCTGCATAGGGCTGACGAATTCTGAATGTTGTCTTCATAGATCGATTCCTTTCCTCGCGATATGATCATTAGATGTAAGCTTTCCACATATCCTTGATGATCCAGTCTTTTTTCTTCAGATCATAGGGATTTCCGCAATAGGGGCAATGAATTCGGTGCATGGCGTCGAAGCTCCCGCCGCAGGTCGGACAGGAAACGCGGTGGATAGAAAATCCGGGATCATCGCGGCCATCCGCTTCTTTCTCCAGCACAAAGTGGATCTTTTCATCTTTCTCCCGTACGAACGTGCGGACATAAGTATCAGTCAGATAGGCGGTCCCCTCTACCCTAAGGAGATTTCCCTGTCGTTCACGTTTTCTGATATACACCGCCCCTCGATACTGCATATCCGCAATACTGTCAAAGGCGGAAAGATCTCTTTTGCTTTCCCAGACAGAAAGCGTATCGCGGTCATCCGTGAAAATGATCGTCCGAAGGAGCGAAAGGACTCTGCCTTCAAAGGCTTCATAGGAAAAGTCCGGATCATAAGGCTGCATGAATTCCATCATTTTCTGTCGGGATCGCACAGTCTTTAAAAGGGGCATCGCCCTTCCAGCTTCCCTGAAGACCTTAATCAGAAGGAGGAAGCTTCTGAACATGTACCAGATAAAGGCGAATACACCGCCATAGAGGCCTCCTAGAAATAATGCGCCAAGGATCCGCAGTACGATAGGTTTATCACTCCAGGCGAAGAACGTGATCAGGGCAAGACCGATACCGCAGCTAAGTCCTGCAATCAGCATTTCCTTCTTGAGCCGGTCCATCAATCCGGCCCGTTCCACGATGCCGGGAACCGTATAGTAAGAAGAAACACAGGGATAGACATCATCGGTCTCAAAAAAGGTTCCGCAGTACGGGCAGCCGTCTCTGGCTTGGAGCGCTGTCATGACATGACCGCAGTTGGGACAGGTATAACTCCTGTCTTCGTGGCCTTCTTTATCCACAAAGGAAACATACAGATTGACCGGTCGTTTGATCTTCTTGATCTCTTTCCCGTTTCTTCGATAGGTAATAAACTGCTTCGCTTCCCGATACAGGATCCTCGACGTATATCCGTTTCCTTTTCGATAGGAAACGCCGCTGATCTCTTCTTTTACATGGGTGTATTCTTCTTCTCTTACGGTATTCGCGCTTCGCAGCCGTTTTTCCTGCAGATCCAGAAAGAACCTTAAGTCACGGGATGCACAGGATGGTTCTTTTCCGGTCAGAGACCACTCATGCAGTTCCTCGGTAAACTGGTCCAGTTGATGCATTTCTTACCCTCCGATCAAGCCTCGCTCAAATGTCATTTTTATTATACTATAAACTTTCTGAAAATACATTTCCTATCTTCCGTCCGTATGATACAGGCTGAAGATAGCTTGCTTTCCCGCCATGACTGTGTTACACTTTTTTCAATGAGTTTTGTCAAATCAATATCAAGAAGGAGATTCTGCCTATGTTTAGAGCACCTACAACACCTGAGGTTTCCGAGCGCGAGGTCCGCAACCAGCAACGCGTCAGAGATCTGGCTGTCGAATGTATGGTTCTTCTGAAGAACGATGGAACCTTGCCGCTGAAAAGCCGCGAAAAGATCGCCCTTTATGGAAACGGCGCACGGGCGACCGTTAAAGGCGGCACCGGCTCCGGCGACGTTTACGTACGGGAAAGCATCAATGTCGAAGAAGGCCTCAAAAGAGAAGGCTTTATCGTCACGACCAAAGACTGGATCGACCGTCAGGAACAGGCGATCAAAGATGAGCAGGAAGCTTACAATAAAGCAGTCATCGAAGCGGCGATCGCTGACGGACAGACCCGTGAAGTCGCCACGATGATGCTGATGCT
Organism: Bacillota bacterium; assembly: GCA_017420625.1. Next base: position 880 of record JAFOIR010000162.1, on the reverse strand, counting down.
CAATCCCCTGGTGCCCAAGGCTCTGACGCCGGTCACTGCTGAAGATATCAAAAACAGCGATACCGATACGGCGGTTTATATTCTTTCCCGCAATTCCGGCGAAGGCAAAGACCGCAGCGCAGAATCAGGCGATTACGAGATCTCCCCGGCAGAAGCAGAAGCACTTGCTACGCTGGCGGAAAACTACGATAAGCTGATCGTCCTTCTGAATATCGGCGGTGTCATTGATACCAAACCGCTTCGTGCGATCGAAGGGATCAATTCGATCGTCCTGGCAGGTCAGATGGGCAACATGACCGGTTCGATCCTGGCGGATCTTCTGACCGGTGCAGGAATTCCCACCGGAAAACTGACCGACACCTGGGCAGAAAATTACAGCGACTATCCATCCTCTGCCGGCTTCAGCCACAATGACGGCGATGTCAGCGATGAATACTATAACGAAGGGATTTTCGTAGGCTATCGTTACTTCGATACCTTTAATATCACGCCGGCCTATCCTTTCGGCTACGGAAAAACCTATACCGATTTCTCGATCGAAACAGAGAGTGTCAGCGTAGAAGGTGACGAAGTTACCGTCAAAGCCAAAGTCACGAATATCGGAACCGAGTTCCCCGGAAAGGAAGTCGTTCAGGTTTACGTTTCCGCCCCCGAAAAGGGTCCGGTCAAACCGTATCAGGAACTGCGCGGCTTCAAGAAGACCGGCATACTGAATCCCGGCGAGTCGGAGACCGTAGAGATCATCATGAAGGCTGAGTCCTTCGCTTCCTTCTGCCCCAAACATCCGGCCTGGGTTCTTCCGCAGGGTGATTACATTATCCGTGTAGGCAACAGCTCAAGAAATACTCATGTCGCTGCCGTGATCAATCTTCCCGAGACC
>JAFOIR010000161.1 GCA_017420625.1 Bacillota bacterium | reverse complement strand
GGATGATCTGGCAGGAACTCCCGGATTCAGAAGCTTTTTCTGCCGGTGATGAGGTATATTCTCTCTGCCACAACTGCAATAACATTACTGAAGAAATGCATCCGGGGACGCAGGTCCATTCTCTCTGGGAATTATTGGACAGCGACCGGGATTTCCCTTTCCCGGACTATCATGGGATAAAGGTGACCGTTCAGGACTGCTGGCGTTCGAGAGAACGGCTGGATGAGCAGGAAGCCGTGCGCAGCCTCCTTGGGAAAATGAATATTCAGTACGTGGAAGCACCGGATCATCATGAAGCCGCAGATTTCTGCGGGGCGTCTCTTTATCGTCCGCAGCCACCCCGCAATCCCAAACTTGCGCCGAAACATTATGTAGAAGGTGCTGTCGGAAAGTTTGTCTCTCACACAGAAGAAGAACAGAAACGGATCATGCAGGATTACTGCCGCAGCCTCCCTACAGAGAAAGTGGTTTGCTATTGCCACTACTGTCTGGAAGGGCTAAGGATGGGAGGATCGGATGCAGCTCATATTGCGCAGCTGATGTTTCCGGAGCAGTCTTTGAACTGAAAGAAATGAAGAAGCGGAGGAATGGGTAAGATGAAATTCCGACAGATCGACATGCAGACATATCCAAGAAAAGATCATTTTGATCATTTTCTGAATATGGAAAATCCATTTGTATCTCTGACGGTACAGGTGGATATAACGGCTTGGTTTCGCCGCATCAAAAAAGCTGGCTACCCGTTCTTTCTGTCCTTTCAATATGCAGTAGTGCGGGCAGCCAACCGCATTCCGGAATTCAGACAGCGTATCCGGGATGGCGGAATTGTCGAATACGAGTTCTGCAATCCATCCTATACGGTCTCTTTGCCGGACGGGACGTACCGGTATTGTCTGGTCAATGCCGATCAGCCGCTGGAAGAATACCTTGAAGAAGGAAAGCAGAAACAGGAAAAAGCGCTGGCCTCCAAACACCTGGAAGAGGAAGGAGATGTTGAAAGTCTTTTGTTTATCTCCTGTGTTCCCTGGCTTAACTACAGCGCATGTGTTATGCCTTTCCCTCATACACGGTTTTCAATTCCCAGTTTCACATGGGGAAAATATCAGACAGAAAAGTATCTGGCCCTGGAGGGTGGAAGTGTCATCGAAAAAGAAAAAACCACGATTCCCGTGACAGTTCTCGTGCATCACGCACTGGTTGACGGCATCCATATAGGAACATTTTTCTCGAACCTGAATGATGAATTATCTCGAATGGAGGGATAGATGATGAGACTTACTTTTATCGGAACCAGTCATGGAGTCCCGGAACCGCATCGCCGCTGTTCTTCCAATCTTCTGGAGGTTAACGGAGCCTATTATATCATCGATATGGGTACTCAGACGATCGAAGAGCTGAGGAGGCTGGGGATCAGAATAGAGGATGTGCGCCTGGTCATCTGCACGCATCCTCACGGTGATCATACGAATGGACTCGTTTCCTTCGTAGATCTTGTGAACTGGTATTATAAGAAAGCATCACCACTGATTCTGCTGCCGGATGAGAACATGATCGCGCCGCTCAAAGCCTGGAATGAAGCGACGGAAGGATATGCGCTTCGGGAAGGGATCACGATTTCAACCGTTCAGGAAGGCGTGACCTATGAAGATGAAAATATCCGGATCACGGCCATCAAAACGCAGCATTGCTGGAGTTCCTTCTGCTTTTTCGTGGAGGCAGAAGGCAGGAAAGTACTCTTTACAGGGGATCTGAAACATCCGAGCGTGGACTTCCCGGCAGCCGCATTGGAGGAGGAGCTTGATCTCATCGTCTGTGAGCTGGCGCATTTTCCGGCGGATGACTGTATTCCGGTTTTTGACAGAACCAAAGCAAAGAAGATCCTGCATACTCATATAGCACCAAGGCAGTATGAATCACTGGCAAGGCAGCTGAATCAGCCGCATCCCTATGAATACGGCTCCGTGTATGACGGGATGGAAATCGTGATCTGACAGACATTCAGCCCCGGATGATCAATAGAACAAAAAAAGGAACTATAGAAACGCATGTCGTCTTTATAGTTCCTTTTGGTTTTTCTTAAAAAGCTCTTAGTGTTTACAGTACTTCCGCCATCTGTCCCTGCTTGGGGAAGAGGCCGTACTGCCCGCCGGTATGGATGAAGAGAATATTCTCACAGGAATCAAAGGTTCCCTTTTTCACTTCATTGTAGAGACCGTAGAAAGCCTTGCCGGTATAGACAGGATCGAGAACGATGCCTTCTTTTGCAGCGATCTCGGCGATGAACTTCAGCTCGTCCGGCTTGGAGATGGCATAGCCAAGACCCTTATATCCATCGATGAAAGTAAAATCCTTGTCCGGATCAGGGTCTTCTCCCAGCAGGGAGAGCGTTTCATCGACGATCGTTCCGCAGACCTTTGTGAAGTATTCTTTGTTATCGCAAACAGTGATCCCGACGATCTTCTTGTTACGATCGAAGAGTTTGTTCCCGAGATACAGACCGCTGTAGGTGCCGCCGGATCCGGTCGCGCATACGATCGCATCGAAAGAAACACCAAGCTTTTCTTCCTGCTCGGCGATCTCTTTGACTGCATTCAGATAGCCGAAGTTTCCGATTCCGTTAGATGCACCGACAGGAATGATATACGGCTTGAGACCGGCTTTCCGGTATTCCTCAGCAATCTCCTGGAACTTTTCGGCAAAGGTAATGCCTTCGTTTTCGTTCAGCAGGGTGATCTTGGCTCCGAACATCTGATCCAGCAGATAGTTGCCCTCTGCCTTGGGGGCAGCGGAAATCTCGAGAACCAGGTGGGATTTAAGCCCCAGTCTGGCAGCTGCGGCAGCCGTAGCCCGTGCGTGATTGGACTGAATGCCGCCGGCAGTAATCAGAACATCGGCACCTTCCTTCAGGGCCTGGGCGATGGAATATTCCAGCTTACGGACTTTATTGCCGGACATTTCTACTCCGGTATAATCATCACGCTTGATCCAGATGTTCTTTCCGAGCTCCCGGGAAACATTCTTCAGCTGATAGACCGGCGTTGGAAGATTGGCAAGATCGATCCGATCGATCGAGGCAAGCTTATCTTTTATCATATTAATAACCGTAGTTGACTTCGACAACGATTCCTTCGAAGGTGACGGCACGAACCTCTCCCGGACCTTCCGGTGAAGAAGGCTCATACTGGATGGTATAACCGTCTTCTTTGAAACGAGCGATGATATTATTGAGCTGTTCGCGGGTATCAGCGCAGATGCAGATGTGGGCAAGGCCAAGGCGGTTAGGATCCTTCGGCAGATCGACGGTTTCAGGCTTGCACATAAGCTCGATCCAGCCGGCTCCGTCCATATGCATAATGTAAGAGTAGTAGTTCTTCTCCGGATTATCATAGGTCTTCAGAACTTTAGCTCCGAAGTAGCTTTCAAAGAAGGTTTTTGCACCTTCCAGATCCTTGACAAAGATGCCTACATTTCTCAGATACATGTTGTTTTCCTCCGATTATGGTTCGTTTTTATTCCTGAACCGCGTTTTCGTCCGCGGCATTCTCAGCTTTCTCTTTGGAAGCCCAGGTCGTTGATTTGTAAATAAATTCTTTGGTACGCTCTTTCTGCGGATTTTCAAAGAATTCCTTTGCGGTGTTTTCCTCTACGATCTCAGCATCTTCCATAAAGACAACACGGGTAGCGACCTTCTTGGCGAATTCCATCTCGTGGGTTACCACGAGCATAGTCCATCCTTCGTCGGCCAGCTGTTTGATAACATTCAGCACTTCGCCGGTCAGTTCCGGATCAAGGGCTGAGGTCGGTTCATCAAAGAAAACCACCTCCGGGTTGGTTGCGAGCGCCCGGGCGATCGCAACACGCTGCTGCTGACCGCCGGAAAGCTTGGAAGGATAATAATCCATACGATCCGCCAGGCCTACCCGTTCCAGCAGCTTTTTGCCGATCTCTTCAGCCTGTGCCTTTGGCATTTTCTGAGCAACTCGAAGACCTAAAATGACATTTCCGAGTGCCGTCTTGTTGCCATACAGATTGAAGTTCTGGAATACAAAACCAACTTTCTGACGGTATTCTCTCAGTTCCTTGGAAGAGATCTTCTTCATATCATACTGATGATCGTCCAGGATGAGTGTACCGCTGTCCGCCTTGGTCAGATATCCGGCGCAGCGAAGAAGGGTCGTCTTTCCGGTACCGCTGGGGCCGAGGATCGCGACCACATCGCCCTGATTGACTTCCAGACTGACATTGTTCAGACCGACATTATCACCGAACTTTTTGCATACATTTTTCAGAGTCAGCATCTTATCGTCTCCTCTCCAGTGCCGTTTCCGCTTTCCG
>JAFOIR010000160.1 GCA_017420625.1 Bacillota bacterium | reverse complement strand
CATCCATCAGCCTGGCAGCACGGTTAAATCCGATGCGAAATGCACGCTGCATCATACTGATGCTTGCTTTTTGTTTATCTACAACAAGACGAACCGCTTCCTCAAGATATACATCGATTTCGTCTACGATCCCGCCCATCTCCTGTCCAGAGGATGAAGTACGGAACAGATCGGTAAGATCTGTATCATATACGCCGGTTCCGTTTTTCTTGACGAATTCAACAACGTTTTCAACTTCCTGATCGGAAACAAACGTACCCTGAATTCGTACCGGCCGGCTCGCACCGATCGGTGCATACAGCATATCACCTTTACCCAGCAGTTTTTCTGCACCGACTCCGTCCAGAATCGTTTTGGAATCGACACCGGAGGAAACAGCAAATGCAATACGGGAAGGAATATTGGCTTTGATCAGACCGGTAATGACATCAACCGATGGCCGCTGCGTAGCAATGACCAGATGCATGCCGGCTGCACGTGCCATCTGAGCCAAGCGGCAGATCGAAGTTTCCACTTCTTTGGAAGCTACCATCATCAGATCAGCCAGCTCATCGATAATGATCACGATCTGCGGCATCTTTCGCTCGTTTTCCGCATCTTCACCCAGCGAACCACGCTCGATCGCATCATTAAAGCCGCGGATATCCCGAACATTGTATTCTGCAAACTTCTTATAACGTCGTGTCATCTCCTGAACAGCCCAGTTCAGCGTAGCGGATGCCTGTTTCGGATCATTCACGACCGGAAGCAGCAAATGAGGAATTCCGTTATATACCTGCAGTTCAACGACCTTCGGATCGATGAGGATCATCTTCACATCATCCGGATGGGCTTTATAGATCAGTGACATGATCAATGAATTGATGCATACACTCTTTCCGGATCCAGTCGCACCAGCGATCAGCATATGAGGCATCTTGGCTATATCGGCGACCCGAACATCGCCATCGATATCTTTGCCAAGGGAGAAAGTCAGTTTGGATGACGCCTTTCGGAAAACATCGGAATCAATAACTTCCCGAAGCGTTACCATCGTCGTATCTTTATTAGGTACTTCGATACCCACCGCACTCTTTCCGGGGATCGGTGCTTCAATATGGATGCTTGTTGCAGCCAGTGCCATGGCGATGTCTCCATCAAGTCCGGTAATCTTCTTGACACTGGTTCCAAGCTTCGGCTGCAGTTCATATCGGGTAACGGCAGGACCGCGGTTGACCTGAACAACTTTGGCTTCTACTCCATAGATTGCCAGCACTTCTTCCAGGTTGCGGGCAGATTCTACAAGTTCATCCCGGCTGATTTCCTGTGATTCCTGTGACCCCATCTTCAGAAGATCAATTGGCGGGAAATGATATACGCCGGTAGGTCCGACAGGTTTTGTCTGAGGCTTCCCGGTATCCTTAAGTCCTGCCTTCTTGGCGGTTTCCTGAGTGTCTTCATATCCATCCGGAAACTCTTCCTGGGAAAAGACTTTTTCTGTTGAAACATTTTCCGGATCAAAGGGACGAGATTCCGGTTTTTCGATTGTCGGTTCCGGTTTCTCCGTATCAATCGGTGCGGAAACGTGGGTTTCAGGCACTTCTGTCGATTGAGCGACTACCGGTTCCTGAATAGAGTTTTCCGGCACTGACTCTTCCCTTACCGGCTTATACTCCTGCGGATGAGTTTTTTCCTGTATACGTTCATCCATAAAGCCCTTCGGACCAGGTACGATCTCACTTTTGACTGGTTCAGGCTCAAAAAGCGCATTCTCATAGGGATCCTGATACAGGGCAGTTTTTTGTTTTTCAGCCAGTACACGTTCCCTGTTCTTTCTTTCCAGATACTGATCATGTGGAATGAGCGGAATATCTACCGGTCCGTCATGATAAAGAACTGGTTTTTTCGCAGTCTGTGCTTCCTTTTTCTGTACGGTTTTATCTTCCTTCAATGCAGAAAGAAAACGAAAACCATGAGATGTTTCTTTTTTCTCTTTTGGTTTATCCGCCGATAGAACAGGTGCTTTTACAACAGACTTCGCAGGCTGTACCGGTTTTGTATCTTCCAGTGTCAGCTGCCTGTTCTCGGAAGCTTTGGACTGTTCTTCCAAAAGACGTTTTTCTCTCTCTGCCCGAAGTTCTTCTCTGCGCAGTTCTCTTTCTCTTGATCGTTCCCTTTGTTCTGCTGCCAGTTTGGAAGTCTTTTCCTTGGTTTTACGGCCTGCAAATACCATTCCATCAACCAGCGAACGTTCCGTCATTACGATCAGGATGATCAGGATCAGAAAGATCATGACGATGATGGTTCCTGTCTTGCCAATGGCTTTGGCAAGAGATCCGCCAATGACTCCTCCGATAATACCGCCGGTACGGATCGTGGCCGCCTGATACATGAGTTTGACTGTGTTCAAACCACTGCCGTTGATTACATGAAGAAGGGATGAAAGAAGAACCAGCGCCCCAAATCCTGCCAGAATCTTCAGAAAAGCCGTCCGGTTCATTTTGCCGAACAGATGCAGAACCGATGCAAACAAGGCAAGAATAGAAAACGGATAGGCGCTGAATCCTAAAAGACCTACAAAGAAATGATTGATTCCAAGTCCAATAATTCCCAAAGAATCTTTGAGGAAAATTCCCAGCGTCAAAAGTAATACTGCCAGTACGATCAGCCAGTCGATAATTTCGAGTTTCAGCTTGGGTGATACCGAACTTCGTTTGACTGATGTCCGGCTCCGTGAAGCACTGCGTGAACGGCTGCTTGTCTTTCTCTGGCCTGTAGAACGCGTGCTCGTCTTTTTCTTTGTTGAACTCACCTCTGCCCCCTTAGAAGTATGTCTCTTAATGAATGAAAATACCTGCAATAATAGCAGCTGCGCCTACTGCTGCGCAGTAATAGCCAAAATAATAAAGTTTTCCTTTTTTCAAAAGGGTTCCGATCCAGTGGACTGTAAGCAGTCCCAGTACAAAAGCAACGACCATTCCGACCGCATACTTTGGCATATTTGCCAAATCAGAGGATGAGATCTTCAAAACTTTCAGTAATGCAGATCCTAAGATTGCAGGAATACCTACCAGGAACGAATAACGGAATGCAAAATCTTTATCCAGACCGCAGAAGAGTCCGGCTGTAACGGTGGTCCCGGAGCGGGAAATACCCGGCAGCGTTGCGATACCCTGAGCAATTCCGATAAAGAGCGAATCTTTATATTTCATTTTTGCAAGATCTTTTTTCCCGACCGGAATCTTTTTCAGGCTGAAGAGAATCAGGCTGGTAACGATCAGTGCACATCCTACGGCAATAACGGATCCGAAAAACAGATCTTCCAGATATTTTTCCACCAGAAGTCCGAGGATCGCGGTAGGGATACTGGAAACAATGATAAAAATCACCATTCTGCGTTCCGGATAGTCTTCCCAGGATTTCTTCCGGAAAATCAGCAGTACGATATCCCGGATCAGTTTTAAGCCTTCGATTACCAACATCTTGATATCTTTCCAGAAATAGACAAATACTGCTCCCAAAGTACCCACGTGCAGCAGTGCTTCAAAAAGAGCTGAAGTATCTATATTCATTCCAAAAAAGATTTTACCCATGACCAGATGTCCGGAACTGGAAACAGGGAGAAATTCTGTCAGTCCCTGAATGATTCCCATCAAAATAGCTTGCCAAAAATTCATGTGTCATCTCCTGTTAAAAACGTAGAATCCCGAAATACAATTATACCACGAATCACTCTTTTTGTAAATGAAAAGAGGCTGTCTTTTCAAAAACAGCCTCTCAGATAATCCAGTAAAAATCAAGTGAATCAGTGACGCTCTTTCCGATCGTTTCTGCGCTCTTCTTTACGCTCTGAACGACCCTCGGGAGGCGGAAGCAATGCCTTTCTGGAAACTTTGACTTTGCCCTGATCATCGATGCCAATTACTTTGACCATGATCTCGTCACCAATATGAAGGACGTCTTCAACTTCCTTCACATATTCATAGCTGATCTCAGAAAGATGCAGCAGTGCATCCTTG
>JAFOIR010000159.1 GCA_017420625.1 Bacillota bacterium | reverse complement strand
GCTCTGGAAAAGAACCGACTACACCTGGCCCTGCACATGGTTCGTTCCTCGTGTAACGGGCAAAGGCCCCTTCTCTTCCGCCTACGAAGTCATGAATCACTGGGGTGCCAATCACGGTGCGATCTCCTACGGTCATATCGGTGCCGATATCATCACCCTGTGCTCGATGCTCCGCATCCCGGTCGCTATGCATAATGTTCCGGAAGAACAGATCTTCCGCCCAGCATCCTGGAATGCCTTCGGCATGGATCCGGAAGGTGCCGACTACCGTGCCTGCCAGGCCTACGGACCGATCTACAAAAGTATACGCTAATTCAAACAATATATAAAAAGATTAAGAGGTGAAGCAATGAAAAAGAATTTCCGTACTATCCTTCTGCTTATTCTGGGCTTAAGTCTCCTTATGACTTTGCTTGGCGGCTGCAAAAAGGAAGAAGAACAAGCCAGTGAAGTGATCGAAGAAAGCATCACCAAAGAAACTGTCGTCGAACCCATTGAGACTTCCCAGCAGGATTCAAAGAAAGAAGAGTCTTCCGAGCCGAAAAAAGAAGAGTCGAGTCAGGCTCCGGTGGAAGAAGCCAAAAAGGATCCGAACCAGGATCCCAACATGAATCCTCTGACCGGTGAGATCGAAGATCATCCGGTGGCAAACAAACGTCCTGTCGCCTTTATGATCAACAATATCTGGGTCGCTGTCCCGCAGGTTGGTGTATCCGAGGCGGATATCATCTTCGAAGCCCTCGTTGAAGGCGGCATCACCAGAATGATGTGTATCTATCAGGATATTCCGGATAATATCGTTATCGGTTCTGTCCGAAGCCTGCGTCATAACTATATCGACTTTGCCGCCGGCTACGATGCGATCATCGCCCACTGCGGCTGTTCCAATCTGGCAACCGATGCACTGGCACGCCGGGACTATGACGATATCGAAGCCATTTCCTGGGCTGGTGATCTGTTCTATCGTGATGACTGGCGGATGGACAACATGGGCTATGAACACAGCCTGATGACCACCGGAGATGCGATCAACGGTTTTCTGGAAAATGATGCTAATTACCGCACGGAGCATGAAGCGGATTATCAGTGCAACATGGTCTTCTCCGAAGATCCCAAAGTGAGCGGCGGCGATGTAAAAACCAACGTGGATGTCGACTTTGGTTCCGATAAGCACACCTACTTCACCTTCCATGCGGAGACCAACGATTATACAGCTGTCGAATATGACGAGCCGTATATCGATGATGCAACGGATGAAGAAGTTCACTTCAAGAATATCGTCGTGGTCCAGACTGACGTATGGGTATGTGATGATGCAGGCCATCAGGATATGACCCTGACCGGTACCGGTGATGGCTGGTTCTGCGTCAACGGTGTAGCCGCTCCGATCACCTGGTCCCGCACCGATGAAGATGCCCAGTTCGTCTATACCTACCTCGACGGCACGCCTGTTACCTTTGGTGTTGGCCGCACTTATATCGCCATCGTCCGTAATGACGGCGGTCTGAATTAACTATTAGAAACGTTCAGCGTATACGCGCAGCGACAAAACCCTCGTTCACTCATGGGTGAACGAGGGTTTCTTTGTTGCAGTTATAACTTTTTTATAGAAGCTGAGAAATATACTCTTTGACCTCGGTCAGATGACTCTTCTGCCAGTCGCCATCTTCTGCTTTTTCTGCCAGGGGAATGATCAGACCAAAATCCATATGCTGTCCTTCAAAGTAGCCGTCCGGCTCCGTACTGAAGAAATAGCCTTTCCAGACATCGTCTGAAGCTTTTGTAAAGCGTTCCGGCTCCAGGAAGATCATCTTTCGCTTGTCTTCTTCTGCCAGGGCTTTGGCCGCCAGCGGAGCAAGCAGCTCATACTGATCGGCAGGAACATTGGTAAAGATCTTAGGCAGGGGACCTTTTTCGATATGCTCTTCTCCCCTGATGATCCGGGTACCCATCGCTTCAAACTGAAGATCATCTTCTGTAAAGATCAGTTTCAGGAGCACGCCGGCATCGGTATAGCGATGGGCTCTTTGATATGGCGTATCAAAGATGAAATTTCCCAATGAATAGAAGATCATCTTTCCATCTTCCAGGATCTCATAGTTCTCTGCTACATGCGGATGCAGTGCGACGACCACGTCCGCTCCCATTCGGAGATATTCCAGATACCGATCCCGCACGAAAGGCATTGGCATGGGAGAAAACTCCTCTCCTCCATGGGATACGATCACGCACCAGCGGCAGCGGGACTTGATCTCACGGATCCTCTCTCCGATCCTGGCCATGTCATTCCAGGGGAAGATCCCCGGCTCCGTTTCTGTTGCCGGGATGCATTCATTCAGATAAGCAACACTGATCATCCCGATCCCGCCGGCTTCCGGAAGATAGACCGGCTCGGAGGCTTCCCGGATATCCAGTCCGGCTCCGAAACAGACTGCACCGTTTTCTTTTGCCAGTTTTTTCGAACTGATGATCCCTTCCGCACCGGCATCCATGATATGGTTGTTTCCAATGCACCAGAAATCTGCCCGGATCTTCTCTAAAAGACTCACGGCAGCAGGATCCATCGCATGGAAAAACACACCCCGGCTGCCGTCGTCCAGCGCCTTGAGAAGCGCTCCTTCCACATCAACTGCTGCATGATCGGCGCTGTGAAAGAATTCCAGGATTTCCGGCGAGAGCAGGTTTTCATCTTCCCATTTACGGTCCATATATCGGTCAAATCCAATATCGCCGCTGAAAACGATGCGGCAGGATTCTTTTCTTTCCATCAGAAGGACGCCAGCACTTTCCCATCCAGACGTTCCAGGATGCCGCATACCAGCTCCACGGTCTTCTCAAAGTCATCCAGTGCCGTAAAGGTCTGATGGCTGTGCGTATAGCGTACCGGACAGCTGATCACGATGCACGGTACGGCACCCGTCTGATTCTGGATCGCGCCACCGTTTGTACCGCCGCCTCGGCGGACTGCTTTCTGCGTGGGAATGCCAAGTTCATCGGCAACAGCAAATGCATAGCGGATAAATCGAGGATGTGTGATCAT
>JAFOIR010000158.1 GCA_017420625.1 Bacillota bacterium | reverse complement strand
TTCCAGTTTTGCGTGCAGGATCGCTTCCTGAGATCCGAGGTTTTCTATATGCGATGTTCCGACATTGGTGACAATTCCCACTTCCGGCTGCGTCAGATAAGCAAGATAATCGATATCTCCGCGGTAGCCCATTCCCATCTCAATGACAGCTGCATCATACAGCGAATCGTCCATCCGGAACAGAGTCAGCGGAAGTCCGAGTTCATTATTGTAATTGCCGATCGTCTTCATTGTCCGGAATTTTCCGGAGAGAACCGCTGCCGTCAGATCTTTGGTCGATGTCTTGCCGACACTTCCTGTGATCGCAGCGACTCTGCCGTGATAAAGATCCCGATAGGCTCTTGCAATAATACCTAGTGCTTTGGTGCTGTTCTCAACCTGGACCAGCAAAGCACCAGATGGTGGCAGGATCGACTTTGTTTTCTTCGGATCCTGAGAAAGGACAATTCTGGCTCCCTTTTCGAAGGCCTGAGGGATAAAATCATGTCCGTCCACCCTCTCTCCGGGAAGTGCCACAAAAAGTGTATCTTCAGATACCTGCCGGGAATCAATCACAACATGACGAATAAATCCCTCCGGAATATCCGTCATTTCCTTTTCCAATCCAAGCCAGTTAAGTATCTGTCTGATTGAGATATCCTTCACGCTTAATCCTCGCCTTCGTCTTCTTTTTCCTTATCCTTGGCTGCCTGAGTATAGTCATAGCCCTCCACGCTGGAAGCAACGTCCACCGAGTTCGGAGAAATGGATTCCTGGAAGAGCGAAGGATCCGGGTAACGGCCCAATGCCGGGAGAATCTTCTCCATGATCTGACCGTTCAGACGTGCTGCCTGAGAAGAAACATCCATATCTGTCTGATCCAGCACGACAAGCAGAATGATCTCAGGATCCTCCACTGGCGTATAGGACATAAAAGATACGATATAGGTAGCATCTTCATAGGTTCCGCTGGCACCGACCTGCTCAGCCGTACCAGTCTTACCGCCGATCGAATATCCCGGGACCTGCGCATTCATTCCGGTACCGCCAAGAACAACTTCCTGAAGATAGGATGCCATCTTACGGGAAACTTCTTCGGATATCGTATAGCGAAGTGCTTCTTTGCTGTGAGTTTCAATAATATTACCATTGCTGTCGGTGATCTGAGAAACGACATAAGGCTTGACATATTCGCCTCCATTGATGACAGAAGCAAATGCACAGATCATCTGAATAGGAGTCAGTTTAAAGCCCTGACCGAAGGAAGTGGTAGCTTTCTCAAAAGGACCCATCTCGTTGGTCGTTCCAAGCTTTTCAGCTTCTTCAGCGCTGATATAGATCAGGTCTCTGGAATCTCCGGATTCACCGGCCAGATCGATCCCGGTCAGCTGACCAAGTCCAAAAGCATCCTGATACTGAAGCCATTTGTTGGTCTTCATACTCAGGCTGATCGTGGACATCGCAACGTTGCAGGAATTTGCGAGTACCTGACGAATGGTCTGCGTTCCATGGATATGGCCGCTGTCCTCACCGACTTCCGCATCGTATATTTTTATGCTTCCGGTACAAACAAATACGGTTCCTTCATCATAAACATCTTCGTTCATGGCTGCCGCAGCGAAGATCGGCTTAAAAGTAGAACCAGGCTCATAAGTCAAGCTGATTCCCCAGTTGTTCCAGATATTGGCATAGTATTCAGGATCCGTCGTATCGGGATGATTCTTGATGTATTTTTCTGAAAGCCCCTTGATTTCGTTTACATTGTTGCAGTTAAAGGTAGGACAGATCGCATAACCAAGAATCTCACCGGTCTTGCAGTTCATACAAATTGCAAGGCCTCGTTCGGCGTTCAGTCGTCCAACGCCGTATTCCAGGGTCTGTTCCATTTCATACTGAACTTTGGAATTCAGTGTCAATGTCAGATTATAGCCGTCTCTGGCAGCAACATACTCATCCGTAAAACTGTTTCCTGCACCGGCGATGACCATCTTACGGCCATTCATGCCCTGCAGATACTCATCATAATACTGTTCAACGCCATAAACGCCGTTGAATCCGAGAATATGGGCTGCCTGTTGATTGTTCAGATAAGTCCGATGCTCATCTTCCTCAAACCATACACCGATCACGCGTCCCGCATCGATCTCTGTCTGAATGGATTCCATCTGAGCAGCAGAAATGCCGATACCCTGTTCCAGTTTCAGATATCGGTACTCATAATATTCTTTGGAAAGATACTGCCTGATGACGTTCTCATCGTTCAGCTTCAATACAGCCATCAGAATTTCGATGGTATTGATCTGTTTGGACTCGCCCGCATCAATCAGAGCCTGCGGATCAAGGATAACATTGTAGACTCGTACGCTTTCAGCCAGCACATTGCCGTCACGATCGTAAATGGAACCGCGCAAGGAAGGAATGACGACATCAGTGGAACTGAGCTGCTGCTGTTCTGCCCGATATTGATACTCTTCTCCATGAACAACTTTAATATAGATAACACGAATAAAAACCAGTACGAGCAGGACCAGCGCCACAACCAAAAGTGCCATCGAACGAAACATTCTCTGACGCTCAGACGGGAATGGAGCATTATCCGCATTCCAGAACGATTTTTTCTTTTTTGTTCGAAGATTCTCTGTTCTCGAACGATAACTCATAGTACTTCTCCCAAATCCTTATATAAAGAGTCGGCTGGCGTGACAAAAGTCCAGCCAGCCTGATAGTTTCAATCGAACCAATGGAACGTAACTTTTGTTCCGGTCACCTCTGCCACCGGCAGATTGCTGGTGGTATAGCTCTGAGAATTGATCCGGATCTTGATCGTTGTTGCAGCAGTCGCTTCCTGCATTCCAAGTGTGGTTGTTGCAAAAACATAGAGCTCATTCATATTCATCGAATCCGAGGAGATCTGCTGAGCCAGCTGATTGGCCTCTCTCGCCGCTGTTACCTGATTCCTCAATTCGTTGATCTCGTTATTCTTGGTATAGACCTGGATAAACATCATGACGACCATCAGTGCACCGGCCAGGACCAAACCAGCACTCAGAAGGAAGCCTATTTTTCCGCTTCTCATCTTTTAACCTACTTCCAGTAATTAATTAGTCCGCTTTCAGGCAGTTTTTCCGCTATGCGAAGCTTGCTGCTTCTGGCGCGCGGATTTTGCTCCAGTTCTTCCTCTGACGGAACGATCGGTTTGCGGGTCAGAATCCGTATCACCGGCTTTCTGCCGCACACACAGACCGGGGCTGAGGGCGGGCAGATACAGGGATTCTCAAGTTCCCTGAATGCCTGCTTCACGATCCGGTCTTCAAGTGAATGGAAAGTGATAATACACAAACGTCCGCCTGGTTTCAGAACACTGACACTTTCCCGAATAGCTTTTTTGAGTACGCCGAGTTCATCATTTACCTCGATCCGGATAGCCTGAAACGTCCGCTTGGCTGGATGCGGTCCGTCTTTTCTCGCCCCCTGTGGAATTGCTTTTTTAATCACTTCCACCAGATCAGAAGTCGTCTCGATCGGCGCTTTTTTTCGTTCACTTACTATAAACTGAGCGATTCGTTTCGCCCATTTTTCTTCTCCATAATCACGAATAACCCGGAGAAGTTCCTCTTCCGGGTATGTCGCTATGATATCCGCGGCGGTCATCGGCATACGCTGATCCATCCGCATATCCAGTTTTGCATCCTGCATATACGAGAATCCGCGGTCCCCAGTATCCAGTTGGTGGGACGAAACTCCAATGTCCAATAGTATACCATGGACGGATTCAATATGCAAGTTTTTGAGTACTGTCCGGATGTTCGAAAAATTCTCCCGCACCAGCTGGCAATTTGTATTATTTATCATGCTCAGCATGGTGCGGCCATTTTCGATAGCATCCTGATCCTGGTCGATACCCACGAAGCAGCCTTCCCCGTTTAATCGGCTGATGATCTCGCGTGCATGACCTCCTCCGCCAAAAGTCCCATCTACATAGGTTCCTGACGGATCAATGTGAAGCCCTTCGATCGCTTCATTTTTCAAGACGGGCACATGTACGAACTGCATGTCGCTCTCACCCTCGATTTAATCAGATCCCACTAGCTCTTAACTCTTCAGCCAGCTTGCTCGACTTGAAAAACTCATCATCGGAATTATAAGCTTCCCACTTTTCACGGTCCCAGATCTCTATGTGGTCGTCCTGTCCAGCCAGCACAATGTCTTTTTCTAAGCCGGCATGGCGCCGAAGTTCCTGATCGATCATAACACGGCCTTGTTTATCTGTTGCCGTATCCTGAACGTGTGAATAGAACTTACGATAGAGCTTACGGTTTTCCACGTCACTGGTGCCGATCGCACGAAGCTTGCCGGTCAGTTCGCGGAAACTCTTTTCAGGATAAACGCACAGGCACTTTTCCTCTTCCTGCCCCCACAGGTCGATGGTGATGAAAAACGTCTCACCCAGCTGATTTCTGTATTTTGTAGGCATGATAATCCGCCCTTTTTCATCTAAACTGTGATGAAACTCACCAAAGAACACTGTACGTCACCTCCTTCCCTAAGCCTCCAAAACGCTCCACTTGGAACCACTGTGACACAATTCTACCACACAACATCTCCCTTAGCAAGCATTTTTTTCGTTTTTACGCAAAAAACCGGCCTCCATGATGGAGGCCGGTTAGCGTTCTGCCAATTCTGTGCTATTTTTTTCCTGTCGATTCAAACGATCGTTCCGCCGCCCAGCACCAGATCACCGTCATAGAGAACGGCTGCTTGTCCGGGCGTCACTGCGCGCTGAGGAATGTCGAAATGAAGAATGATCCGATCCTTTCCTACCTGTTCAGCTACAGCAGCAGATGCCTTAGGGGAATAGCGGATCTTTGCCTCACAGCGCACCTGTCCCGGAAGCTGATCATAAGGGATCAGATTGATATCCTCCACCGTCACTGTATCCGTATACAGCTCTTCATCCCTGCAGAGGATCACCTGATTATTCTCAAGATCCAGCTTTTTTACATACATTGGTTCAGGCAGTGCCAGACCAAGTCCTTTGCGCTGTCCGATCGTATAACGGATGACGCCGCGGTGTTTTCCCAGGACCTTTCCTTCCGTATTTACAAAATCTCCGGCCGGGTAAGTCTTTCCTGTATACTTCTCAATAAAGGATGCATACGCTCCATCCGGGACAAAACAGATATCCTGTGAATCCCGCTTCCTGGCATTGATCATCCCATGCTGCTCAGCGATCTGCCTGGTCTCATCCTTAACATAATCTCCCAGCGGAAAAAGCGCATGGGAAAGATGTTCCTGCGTAAGCTTGTACAGCATATAAGTCTGATCTTTACTCTCGTCTTTAGCCTTTTTCAGAAGATATCGTCCACCGCTCTTTTCGATCCTCGCATAGTGACCGGTCGCGATCTTGTCGTACCCAAGAACTCTTCCTCGTTCAAACAGAGCATCAAATTTCAGATACCGATTGCACTCGATACACGGATTGGGTGTCCGACCCTTTTCATAAGCTTCAACAAAACGACGAATCACCTGGGTCTCAAAAGCATCCCGAAAATTGAATACGTAAAATGGGATTCCGAGATGACGGGCGACACTGCGAGCATCCTCTACGTCATCCAGAGAGCAGCATGTCTTCTCACGACTGACTCCGATCTCTTCGTTGTCGAAGAGTTTCATGGTCACACCCATGCATTCATATCCCTGTTCTTTTAAAAGAAGAGCGGCAACGCTGGAATCAACGCCGCCGCTCATTGCAATCAATACTTTTTCCGGCAAAATGATCTCCTCACTTTTTCTTTCTAAGCAGCTGTCCATAACGTCCGGATAAAGCAAGCCGGCTGTCCTTTGCAGCGATCTGTCCACCGATCAACGTATAGGCAATGCCCTCAGACAATTGTCTGGAATCAGTGAAAGTCGCTTTATCCCTGATTTTCTCCGGATCAAAGATATTGAGATCAGCAGCATAGCCAACATCAATCACACCTCTGTCCGAAAGTCCGATCCTTTTTGCCGGCATTGAAGTCATCTTACAGATGGCTTCTTCCAGGCTAAGCAGCCGTTTCTCCTGAACATATTCCCGTATCATTTTGGGAAATGCTCCATAAAGTCTTGGATGCGGATTATCTCCTCCGCCGTACAGGCTGTCCGAAATAATAGCCGTATAGGGAAGTTTGATGATCCGTTCAACATCCTTTTCACTTACGCTGAACAGGATGATTCCGACCTTACCTTCTTCTTCCGCCGCCAGTTTGCCAAACCATTCACACGGATCCATATGCTCTTCGGCAGCACATTCAGCGATATTCTTTCCGGCATATTTCCGGTTTTTCTCTTTTGTAACGCTGCCGATCATGATCCTCTCCCAGCCGATACTTTCCACCATGTTGTCCCATCCCGGCTGAGGCAGATAGATCTCTTCTTTCAGTTTTTCAATTCCTTCCGGTGTTCCCAGAAAGCTGACAGGTTTTCCCTCGATAACAGAAGGAGGAACGATCGTCATAGCTGTCGTAGCACCGCCTGCATATGGATAAACATCGCAGGTAACATTCTGTCCTTCTTCTCTTGCCTTATCGATTTTCTCGATTGCCTGTTCGATCAGGATTCCCCAGTTTCTCAGTCCTGTTGCCTTAAAGTGGCTGATATTCAGTGATGCACCTGCTTCTTTACAGATTCCGATGATCTCACTCACAGAATCCACCACGCTGTCCCCTTCACCACGGATATGACAGGTAATTACGCCGCCATACCGGGCACAGGCAGATGCCAGCGCTACCAGATCTTCATGAGCCAGATAGCATTCCGGCAAATACATGATCCCAAAGGACATGCCAAGTGCACCATGGTCCATTGCATCACATACATAGGAAACAGCCTGCTGCCTTTCTTCCTGCGTGAACGGTCTTGCTTCATATCCCATGGCAGCAGTTGCACAGGCACCGGCTCCTACGAGAAAAGCTATATTGATAGGCAGAGCCTTCTTCTCCAGCAGATCCATATATTCGGAAAGAAGATGTACCGGATGCTCATCCGGCACCGGACCCAGACAAGGTTCGATATAGTCAAACTGTGCCTGTTTCGTCCGATCGCTGTTCGGGAAAGGTGCCAGTCCGCAGTTGCCCGCTACAGCAGTCGTAATACCCTGTGCGATCTCAATCTCTCCGAAGGAAGGGTCATAATACGCAGCCAGATCATGGTGACGGTGAATATCAATGAATCCGGGACAAAGCACCATGCCTTTCGCATCGATGACATCCTCACCGGTATCACGGGAAGGACCGCGAAAGACACGACTGATCTTGCCTTCTTTGATCTCCAGACCGCCAAGAAAAGGCTTGTCGCCGGTTCCGTCCACGATCATTGCGTTGATAATCTTGTGGATCATTCGGATTTCTTCTCTTCAGAATCAGCTGATTTGACAGTTTCAATGATCACGGCATCTTCCTCACGACGAGCAGGTTTGATGCGGTCCAGAATATCCGGAACCATATCCAATGCCTTCGTTACCGTATCCTGATTTTTGATATTCACGATGCGGACCTGTCCGTCTTTAATCACCAGCACAGCGCTGGGAGACATCTTAGCCGAAACACCGCCGGCTACCGCACCGGCTTTTTCCCGGTCTCTTGCTCCAGCGCCAGCACCCAAAGACACATCCAGAAGCGGCAGGATCACCATGCCGTTCAGATTCATCGGCTCACCGATGACGCTTTTCGTGGATACGAATCCTTCCATATGATTCAGAAGGTCTTTCAGGGATTCATTTCTGTTTGCCATGATCTTTCTCCTGTGATTTGAGATTCTTAACAAATTTGATTAAATGCCAGATATGTATATTCAAGAGTGCGGCGATGATAGGAGGAATGAATCCTCCCAGCAAAAACCAGTCACTCATCGATATCGAGAACTCGATTCGCCTGTTCATCAGATCCGGATAGGAATTAAATGTACGTCGGCGGTTGTATTTTGGGAAAAGAAAAGCCGCCAGCATAACCCGATAACCGTCGATCTTCGAAGTCAGGTAAGGGTCACCGATTCCCCAGTCGATATCTGCTTTGACACGTTTGGGAAGAATCGGCGTGATCTCACGCTTAACCAGTTTCAGTACTGCTTTCAGCGCTTTGTCTTTATCACTGAACCGATCCAGTTTGTTCCAGAACGCGATTACCGGTTCCAGTTTTTTGTCGATCGTCTCTTCCACCTTCTCCGGCATATCCGAAAGCTTGTCAATGATCTGATCGACTTGATCCAGAATCAGATCCACTTTGGCCGGGCCATTCACTTCTTCAGGCGGTTCAGCTTCCGGCTCAGCTGTCGGTTTCTCCGGCTTAGGTTTGGAAACAATCTCTTTCTTCTTCTCCGGCTTAGGTTTGGAAATAACTTCTTCCTTCTTCTCCGGTTCCGGTTCAGTCAGTTCTTCTGTTTCTTCCGGAATCTCTTCTGAAGTTTCTTCTTCCGATCCTGCCAGCTTCTTCCAGGCGACCTTGGCCGACCAGGAAAGCTTTTTCTCAGCAAAATCCAATTTGATCTGAATCAGCCGCAAAAACCAGTAAACTCTGACATGGGCATCCAGGGTGCCTTTCAGAATCAGTTTTTCTTTTTCTTCTTCAGAGGCATCGGGAAATTCCTTTCGGTCTGCTTCAATTCGATAGGATAACGGCATGAGCAGTACGATGAGAAGGATAACAATTACAAGACCAAGGATTCCGGCTACAATCAGGAGGATCCATTTCAGCACCAGCCATATGACTGACAGTACAGATAAAAAAACAGCCAAAACGCCCCTCCTTTCTGTTTTGTTTATGGATAGGAAAATCGCCGGCCAAACAGACAGTCAATCTCCTTTGACCGGCGTATCCTGCTTCATTGATTCTTTTCTTCTGATTCTTCACCTGACGAGGCAAAGAATTCACGGATCAATCTTTTGATTTCTGTCATGGAAGGATCTTTTTCATAGGCATACAAAAGAGCATTCTGTACCGCCTCCATCGCTTCACTTCGGGACGCAGCCGTATAGACGGTTTCATAACCGCCTTCTGTCTCTCCCCATTTCTGAAGCTCGCTTTCGTTTATGATCTCCACCACCGCTTTATGAGCAGGATGAATACATAAACACACTTCCTCTGACTTTTTCTTTTTCAGGCCCGAAAGGACCTCACCTAGTTTCATTCACTATCAGCGGGTTTTTCTTCCGCTTCTTCTGCTGCCGGTTCCTCTGCCTTCACTTCTTCAGCAGGAGCCTCTTCTGCCGCTGCTTCCTCTGCCGGTGCTTCTTCCTGCGGTTCCGGTTTTTCTTCCAGTTTCTTTTTCAGTTCTTCGATCGTGTTCTCCTGATATTCGACCTGGCGAACAGCTGCACCAACGATCAGATCATCTCTGGTCAGCATGCCTTTTTCGATCTGATACATAATACGACCCAGGGAACGATAGGCTTTTTCCAGTTCCATCTCAGCCTTTTTGATGTCGATCATGACCTTAGCCTGTTCGGTTTTCTGTTTAGCCGCGCCGGTCACATTTTCAGCAAAACTCAATACATCTTTGAATAACTGATCTACATATTTCTGATAATCCATGATGAACCTCCTTGAATAAGTCTGATCAGACAGTAATCATATTTCCTGTCGCATTTCATTTTACCACGGAAATGTCAATCCGTCCAGAAAAATTCACTAAAAAAGGATATGGCAAAAGCCATATCCTTTGTCGTTCATATTAAGTTTAAATCTCAGGTCTATAACGGACTAAAGAGGCAAACTTATATGAATCAAAGCGGTTCAAACTCAGCCAACCACTACCACGTTCGCGGCACGTTTCTTGGCGGGGTTCTTGGGATCATCTTCCACATCGAACGTGACCTTCTGGCCTTCGTTCAGGGTTTTGAAACCTTCGACCTGAATAGCAGAGAAATGAACAAAAACGTCATCTCCACCTTCATCGTTAGCGATGAAACCATAACCCTTCTCCGGGTTAAACCACTTTACTGTACCCTGATTCATTGAGAGGTACCTCCTGAAAATTTTTGTGCGTGGGTCTTACAAAAAAACAATGCGAGTCCCTGTGTGCATAAAACAAATTTACCATATTCTCCCGCATCAAGTCAAGTATAATTTACAAATATTTACCATAAAAACCACCAGAATTGTACAATTTCCATATTTGTCATCATCAGCCAGATAAATATTATGCAAACATAGTATCAATACTGCAAAGAGAAAACACCGTTCCGATCACTGCGGATTCGTCTCAGCGATAGGGCCGGAATACTCAAAGACCAGTGTTCCGTCGGAAGCATATTCTTTGGCGTCGTAACTGTCTGTCTCACAGATGATCAGTCCGTTCCCATCGGTCTTGTCGGAATCCGACCAGCCGGAGAAGATCTCTACGTGATTGTCCGGATTTTGCATGGTATAAGTAAATTTGACACTGCCGTTGCCATAAAGACTGCCGGTCTTGAAGTCAAATTCATAAAACTCCTGGGAAACTTCCACGTCCGGACTTCCATCTGTGTAGGTATAGTAGGTATAGAAAGCGACCGAAAACTCATAGGCTTCACTTTGCTTGACATCAGAGTATTCTCTCTGACGGCCTTTTTCATCATAAACTTTGGTTTCTGTCCAGGTAACATCGCTGCCTTCTTCGGAAGATTCCACTGACCTGGTCCAGCCGTCCGGCAGATCTTCGGTTGTGTTATCTTCGACGGGCTGTGAGGAGCTATTTTCATCAGGCTGCTCCTCCTCTTCCTCTTCTTCTTTTTCCGGTTCCTTGTAAGGAACGGTGCTGCCATCGACCGTGATCTTATTGTCTTTATCTTCTATACTGAAAACACTGACCTGATCCGGTGCTTTTTTAATATCAAAAAGGAAAGAGAGATGTTCACCGCCGAATGTGACGGAGATCCATGAATATGTCACTTCGTCCACAACCACTTCCGTGTAGAACGGTACGACCAAAGAATTGTTTTCAAAGGGAATGACACCGTTGAAGACATATCCTGTTCCAGTCAGCACTACGCGAAGATTTCCGTCTTCTTCTGCATCGAAATAATAGGAATCCACATACATGCTGGCAGTATTTCCTTTATAGGAAAGAGAAAAGGATTCATGCACTTCTTCCGGTTCGGAATTCTCCTCGGAAGATTCTTCAGCTATCTCATCACTTTGTTCGGAAGAAGCTTCTTCTGACACTTCTTTGTCGATTTTTTCCTCTGTCTCGTCTGTTTGATCTGAAGCAGTTTCGACAGTGCCCTTCCCGCCATCACTGATATCAACGACCTTTCGTTCTTCGCATCCCGTACATAAAACCACTGCAAGAACCAGTATCAATACAATAAAATATTTTT
Source organism: Bacillota bacterium (assembly GCA_017420625.1). The sequence goes on along the minus strand of JAFOIR010000158.1, from coordinate 3,260 downwards.
TCATTCGAGAGACCTCACTTTAGAATGTATCCATACTTTCAGAATTACTTCCAACATTTCCGTTTTCAGCATGTTGAAGCGTAAGGACGTAGTCTGTATTACTGTCCAGAACAAATTCATCCGTATCTGAGGAGGCTGTCAGGCGGCTGTAGGAGCCCTCTTTTCCGAACATCTCCTTCTCACCGAACCAGTCTCCGTAACCATAGGCTGTCTTCAGGACATAAGTACCACCGGGGAGGCTGACCGTAGCTGTTTCTCCGGAACGGATGAACACACAGGAGATCAGCGTCTGTGTACCGTCGCTGCTGACCGAGTAGATTTTAAAGTATGTGCAGCTGCCGTCATTGCTGTTGGGATCGATTTTCAGAGTAGTGGATCCGGTATAGGATGGATGGTGATAGAGTTCGCTTGTCGTAGGCTTCGACTGGATGCAGGAAGTCATCCGGCTTTGGGAGTCGCGGTAATCGCCCAATTCCTCAAAGATCATATAGGCGGTATAGTACAGTTCTTCCCTATAAGCAGCATCGCCTTCTATATAGCGCAGGCCGTTTTCGCATTCGCTGACCAGTTCTTCCCTGTTCTCGATTTTCTGTCCATATTCGGAATCAAGAAGGTCAAGTGCTGTCTCGTACTCTTCTGCCTCGATAGCGCCGGCGATCTCTTCCTGAGCGAGGAGAATATGGCACTTTTCCTCAAGAAGCGCGCTGGCATCATCGCCTTTGGCATCCTTCAGCGCTTCCAGGGCTGCTTCATAATCACCGCTGTCAAACAAAGCCTGAGCCGTCTCAAAGGCGGATTTCTGCCTGGCTTCTTTGATCAGGTCATCGGCATTTTCATAATTTTCGGACTGTTCCAAGGCTTTGATCGCTTCTTCATACTGGCCGCTTTCCAGCAAGGCAAGGCCTTCTTCATAAGCGATCGCTCGTTCACATTCCCTGGACAGATCATCAGAATCCTTGAATCCACCCAAAGAATCAAAGACTTCCTTCGCTTTTTCGTACTTTTCACCCGCCATGTTTTTCTTAGCCGCAGTATACTTTATCCCTTTCTGCGCATACTCCGCGATCTGCGGGGCATCTTCATAATCACCCAGAGAAGAGAAGATTTCATAGGCTGACTCATAATCTCCATTCTCCAGATAGGTTGCACCTTGATTATAGACTCTGATCCTGGCCTGTTCCTTTGCCACAGGAATCAGGATCAGGAGCGCAGCGGCGATCAGGACAACCACGCCGACGATAAGACCGATGATCAAACCAGTCTTTTTCTTTTTTACAGGGGGCTCCACAGGCGGCTGAAAAGGAGGCTGTACAGGCATCTGTTCAGGCGATGGCCCATAGGAGGGCGGATTATTGTTTGGCTGAATTGGGTTCATACTCATAAAACATTACCTCCTGCTGCAGATAATTCTTATAATCAACATATCATATCTTTTTCCGGAATTCAATGAGATATGACATTTTGCAACAAAATTGCCTGAAGATATTATCCTTTTTTACAAAAAAAGGGTGAAGGAAATCTGATCCTTCACCCAATTGTTTCCAATATCTCCTTTTCCGTTCCCTTAACGGAACCCTGTACCATCTGCGCCGAACCGCCGCCCCGGGCACCGAAACGGTCTTTCAGCAAAGCCGCGATGGTTCGTACATCTTCCGAAGCACTGGCTGCGATATATCCATATTCACCTGATTCTTTTTTCGGAATCAGACAGATGACATGTCCGGGAATCTGTTCTGTCAGTTGATTCACCAGACTTCTAAGAGCAACCGGGTCAAGCAAGTCTTCGACAAACTGAATCGATCCATTGCATTCTTTTGCTTCCTGAATCAGCTTCTCAGCTTTCAGCCGGATCAGGGTTTGATTAAGATCCAGTGTATGCGCCTTCATCTCTTCCAGCTCTTTCGCTTGCTTTTGAAGCGCATTTCCGATCTTTTCCGGTTTTGTCGAGAAACCGGCTGCGACCTGATAAATCAGGTCATTTTTCTTTTGATAGTCCCGGACTGCACGGCTGCCGCAGAGGATCGTCAGCCTGACCCCGCCTTTGTAGTTTTCAAACCGAACGACTTTGATCAGTCCAATTTCACCGGTCAGCATCACATGAGGTGCACAGCAGGCACAAAGATCATAATTTCCTACTTTCACGATCCGTACCCTGCCGGTCAGTTCTTTCTTGCTTCGATAATCCATCCGGGCCAGTTCCTCGGCTGAAGGATAACTGACGGTTATCGGAATATTCCGATAAACGACCTGATTCGCCTGATATTCCAGCTCTTTGATTTCCTCCGCAGAAAGAGGTCCGTCAAAATCGATGGTAGTATACTCTTCGCCCAGATGGAACCCTACATTATGATATCCCTTCCATGCATAGCACAGCCCGGAAAGAATATGCTCTCCGGAATGCTGCTGCATATTGTCAAACCGGAATTTCCAGTCGATCTGTCCGCTTACCTTCTCCCCAACCGACAGCGGCGCATCCAGTTTGTGATAGATATGTTCCTTGATCTCCTGCACATCCAGCACCGGATGAACGATACCTTTTTCATCGGTGATAGTTCCGCGGTCCGCCGCCTGTCCGCCGCCTTCAGCAAAGAAAGCCGTCTGATCCAGTTCAACGATAAAGAATACCTGACCGCTCCTGCGATCTTCTCTCTCTTCACAGGAGGTCACCGATGCATTAAACTGCTGAATATGAGAATCCGTATCGTACAGCTTGATCGTCATCATATCTCCCGTACCACCCGACTGTCCAGAATCCGCTCGGCCAACAGCAGGTCGCTGGGATTTGTAATTTTTATATTGTCATAGGATCCGGGTACGATACAGATCTTCGTATCCATATATTTTTCCATAATCTGACTGTCGTCCGTACAGCGAAAATCTCCCATAACGACCGCATGACGATGTCCTTCAAGAATGGCTGGATAACGGAATGTCTGCGGAGTCTGTGCAGCCCACATACGTGATCTTGCCGGAGTAGATTCGATTTCTCTTCCGTCACCGACGATCTTGATCGTATCCGTCACTGGCACAGCCAGTACGGCACCGGAATATTTCTCTGCTACCTCAATGGTCTTTTCAACCTCTTCCTGCGTCACAAACGGACGTGCCCCATCATGAATCACGACCATCGTACAGTCTTTTGGAAGAGCAGAAAGGCCAATAAAGACTGATTGCTGTCGTCTTGCACCGCCAACCAGTACTTTTTCTACCTTATCCAGATGATACTTCTCAAGGAGCTGCTCACAGAAAGAGACGTCTTC
>JAFOIR010000157.1 GCA_017420625.1 Bacillota bacterium | reverse complement strand
TGATAACACCGAGAGAAACACCGAAGAGAACCTTACTGGTGTTCAATACAAGACCCTGATATAGGGACTGTCCTGCACTCTTGAACTGAATCTGAGCACCTGAGCAGAAGAACAGTGTCGCGATAAGCGCATTGGCACCGTTCTTGAACAGAGCGGTCGTGAAACTACCGATCTCCAGGAAACCAGGGATCAGAGAGTTGCAGACAACACCCAGGAACAACGGAACAACCATGATACCACCAGGAATTTTGTTAATGGTATCAAGGATCGGAACGTTGCCAAGAAACTTCTTGCCGTTTTTCATAGAATCCGCCTCCTCTTATTTAGATACTTTTTGTATCTATTTTGATAAAGGCATCATAGCACACAGCTGTACGTCCGTCAAGAACAAGCATAGTCAAATAATATAATTTTTGTGCCATTATGCACCAGAAATACAGCTATTTAACTAAATCATCTGTTCGGGATGAAAAACCTCATCGAATCTTTCTTCAGACAGATAGCCAAGCTTCACACAGGCTTCTTTCAGAGAGATGTTTTCCTCAAAGGCCAGGTGAGCACACCGGGCGGCATTCTCGTATCCGATATAAGGATTGAGCGCAGTGACCAGCATCAGAGAGTTATAGAGGTTATCATGCATCTTCTGTCTGTTTGCTTTGATTCCCGCTGCACAGTTCTTTGTAAAGGAAGCGATCGACTGAGACATCAGCCGGACGGACTGCAGGAAATTATAGGCAATCACCGGCATGAAGACGTTCAGTTCAAAATTGCCCTGGGAAGCAGCAAAACCGATTGCTGCATCGTTGCCCATGGCCTGCACGGCCACCATGGTGACCTGTTCACATTGTGTTGGATTGACCTTGCCCGGCATGATGGAAGATCCAGGTTCATTTTCCGGAATCGTGATCTCTCCAAGGCCGAGACGAGGACCGGAAGACAGCCAGCGAACGTCATTTGCGATCTTCATCATATCAGCGGCAAGGGCCTTGATCGCTCCGTGGGCGAAGACCATTTCATCCTTTGAAGTCAGCGCGTGGAATTTGTTCTCAGCTGTGACAAACTTTGTCCCTGTAAGCCTGGAGACTTCTTCAGCTACTTTTTCATCGAATCCTTCCGGGGCATTGAGTCCGGTTCCGACAGCCGTACCGCCGAGCGCCAGAGATTTCAGCGGAGTCACCGCCAGACAGATCAGTTCCATATCCTTTTCCAGGGAACTTCTCCATCCGCTGATTTCCTGCGGGAAACTGATCGGAACGGCATCCTGCAGGTGTGTACGGCCGGATTTTACGATTCCTTCATTTTCCTCTTCGAGCCGATAAAGCACATCTACCAGTCTCTGCACGGCAGGCAGCAGTGTATCTTCCAGTTCCAGCACGGCTGCGATATGCATAGCCGTCGGATAGGTATCGTTGGAAGACTGACTCATGTTGATATCATCGTTCGGGTGGCAGAGCTTTTCTCCTGCGATCTGATTGGAGCGGTTTGCGACGACTTCATTCACATTCATATTCGACTGAGTGCCGGAACCGGTCTGCCAGACAACAAGAGGGAAATGCTCCTTCAATGTTCCGCTGATGACCTCATCGCAAGCCTGCTCGATCACGTGAAGTTTCTCTTCGGTCATCTTTTCCGGCTTCAGAGCATGGTTAGCCCTTGCTGCGGCCTTTTTCAGGATTCCAAATGCATGAATGATCTCGGAAGGCATAGTCTCGATCCCTACACCGATTTCAAAATTCTCATGGCTTCTTTCCGTCTGTGCACCCCAAAGCGCCCAGGAAGGAACCTTCATCTCACCCATCGAGTCGTGTTCAATTCTGTAGTCCATCTGTCATCACACCTTTTCTTTCTTTAAAAACAGCAGTGACAAGCTTTCTCATCACTGCTGTTCATTTCTTCTATGTTCTTTTGTTTATTCCGCTGCGAGCACAGTATCGACCGCATCACAGACGATATGAAGTCCTTTGACAAGCAGATCTTCCGGAATGACCAGCGACGGCATGATCTTGACGACGCTGTCATCACGGCCGGCTCTTTCAAGAATCAGGCCGTTTTTGAAGCACTCGTTCAAAACAGCTTTAGACAGCCGGTTCTCACGCATCTCGATACCGTACATCAGTCCAAGGCCACGTACTTCGATTCCGCGGGAAGCATACTTGTCCAGAATCCGTTCCTGAAGAATCTTCTTCACGATCTTCTCACGCTCGCGAACACCTTCTTCAACGTGTTCGTTCAGCATGAATTCCAGTCCTGCCTTGCCCGCAACGAATCCCAGCTGATTGCCGCGGAAAGTTCCGTTGTGCTCACCGGGTTTTAAAACATCCAGTTCCGGTTTCAGCAGAACCAGGGCTAACGGAAGACCGATGCCGCCGATCGATTTGCTCATGCAAACGATATCCGGTACGATCCCTGCACGTTCGAAGCTGAAGAACCAACCGGAACGAGCATTGCCGGCCTGGATGTCATCCACGATCAGCAGGATATCATTTTTGTCACAGAATTCACGGACTGCCTTCAGGTAGTCCGCTGACAGGACATAGATTCCGCCTTCAGCCTGAATAGTCTCGAGGATCAGTGCCGCGGGTTTCTCCACGCCTGAATGATCGTCGTCCAGAAGGGTCTGCATATATTTAATGGTGTCCAGTTCCGGGAACATATACGGAGCGGGAATATGGGTTCCGCCAATGAGCGGAGCACCGGCCGCTTTACGGTCCGTGCGGTCAGTAGTGATCGCCATCGCGCCGAGCGTCATGCCGTGGAATGCACCCATGAGCGCAAAAATATTCGTGCGGCCCTTCGCTTTTCTGGCGACTTTCAGCGCCGCTTCGATCGCATTTGTTCCGGTGGGACCCGGGAACATGATCTTATAGTTCAGTCCACGCGGCTGAAGCACTTTTTCTTCCATGAACTGAATCAGTTCAGCTTTGGGAGCGGTCATCATATCCAGCCAGTGCATAACGCCGTCTGTCTGCAGATATTCGATCACTTTGCCTTTAATGTACTCGTTATTATGTCCATAATTCAGAGCACCGGCACCATTGAAAAAATCGATAAAGCTATTTCCGTCGCTGTCTGTGACAACAGATCCCTTTGCCGTCGTGAAGACGGTAGGAAAATTACGGCAATAAGAACGTACTTCAGACTCATAGGTCTCGAAGATTTCCTTTTGGTTCACCATAACCAATAACCCCCTTCAAAATGAAGAATTTTTCCAAGGACTGGTGGTCCGACGCCTTTGTCGGTTTTGCAGCTTGAAACTATCAAATTATAACAAATAATAACGCACGGGGCAACAAGTTTTTAAACTATTTTTATAAATACTTCTACGCTTTCTGATCACTGACCAGATTATTGATCCAGACACCTTTTTTGACGAGGATGAATCCTACTACTGCTTTCACGATATCCACCGCTGTCATACAGGTATAGAGAAGTTCCATATTCATGGAAGTATAACGGGACAGGATAAAGGATACCGGATAGACCAGCACGATCATATAGAAGCTGTCGAAGAAAAATGTGACCACTGTCTTGCCGCCGGAACGAAGCGTGAAGTAACAGCAATGAACAAAGGCAAACAGCGGCATGAACATGGCGTTGATCCGAAGCAGGGAAGTTGCAAGAGCCCGAACTTCTGCCTGTGTATTATAAAGCTGCGGGAACAGAGGCGCAAAAAGGGCAGACAGAATTCCGGTTCCAAGGCTCAGCATCAGTGAGAAAGTGATCAGCTGGTAGTCGCGTTCCCTGGCTTCTTCGAACTTTCCGGCTCCCAAGAGCTGTCCTACCAGGATTGCAACGGCTGAACCCATTGCAAAGACTGCCTGATTGAACAGATTGGAGACGGTACCGGAAATATTCATGGCGGCAACAGCTACCAGTCCGCGGGTCGAATAGCTCTGCTGCACCGCACTCATGGCAACAGCCCAGAGGAACTCATTGAGGAGCAGCGGCAGACCACGCAGCGTCATCTGCTTCACCAGCGGTCCCGGTACATAGAAGGAGCGATAAGCCCCCCGGATAAAGCTGAATCGTCCGGCATTTTTATGGACGGCCGTTACGTTGATCGCCATCTCTACAAAACGCGCGATCACGGTCGCAACCGCCGCGCCTGCCACACCAAGGGCCGGTGCACCGAAATGTCCGAAGATCAGGATATAGTTGAACAGCAGATTGACGAGCACAGCCACGACTCCGGCGATCATGGGAAGTCTGGTTTCTCCGGATTCACGCAGCGTCGAGGAATAGACCTGACTGACACAGAATGGCAGAAGTCCGATCAGCATGACGCGCATATATCGCATGCCTTCTGACAGGGTCTTTTCTACCGCTGCCGGATCGTCGCCTGCCTGCAGGAAAAGACTGATCAGAAACTCGCC
>JAFOIR010000156.1 GCA_017420625.1 Bacillota bacterium | reverse complement strand
CTGTCAGATCCAGCCGAAGAAGGCCGTCTATACTGCGATGGACGCAAATGATGCTTTCTCGCTCGGCCCCATGCCGGACTACCGGATCCAGGACTTTTCGGTCTGTCCGCGCTGCTTCAAGAGACCGCAGTATGAGCATCAACACTATCTGCATATCGGAAAGTTCGTCTGCCCGAGCTGCGGCTTTTCTTCCCCCGAAGCGGATTATGAAGGGACTTCTTTCGATCCCGAAAGCGGCGAACTGGTGATCCAGGAGAAAGACGGGACCAGGACCGCCTATAAGACCGGTGCGAATTCGATTTTCAATGCTTTCAACTACGTCCAGGTGATTGCCTACTTCCGAAGCATTGGCTTCACGCACGAGAAACTGCAGCTGCTGATGGACCGTGCGAAGATCCCGGCTTCCCGCGAGACCGACGAAGTCGTAAACGGCATCACGCTTTCCACGAGACTCTGCAAAGGCCAGACCGGAAGTTCCGCATCTACCTTGTTTGAGCATATCAGCCGGACGAGCGAAAACCTTGAACTGGTGCTGATGGTGAACGAAGAATACGGCAATATTGATGCGCACGAGACGATCAGCTGGCTGTACGATACAGACTATGAGTTTCTGAATAAAGAAAATATCAAACGGATCATCATTGGCGGACCGAACTACGCGGATTACGCGGTGCGATTCAGGATGGCCGGGATCCCGGAAGAGCGGTTCGTTTGTATCCCTGATGAGGGGAAACTGGTCGATCATGTGACATTTGATGGGATCGATCATATCTACGTGCTGCATGAATGCGATCTGGTGACCAAAGGCCGGGAATGCAAGGACCAGATCAAGAAGAAACTTATCAAAGCCGGACGGCGTGCGCTGGCCAGAGGAGGCGTGAAATGAAGATAGAATTTTTATTTCCGGAACTCGTGACTCTGTACGGCGAGAAGGCGAATGTTGAATATCTGGCAAAATGTCTGCCAGATGCGGAGGTCGTGACGACCAGTCTTTCTGAAGGACCGGCTTTTGCCATCCGGCAGGAGGATAAAGCATCTTCGATCACTATTCCTGATTTTGTCTATATCGGCTCGATGGAAGAGGACTTCTTCGAGGCTGCGATCGCGGCATTGAAGCCTTATAAGAAAGCGCTGGAAAAATATATCAAAAGCGGCAGGATCTTCCTGGCGACAGGCAATGCAATCGATATTTTCGGCAAAACGATCGAATGGAAAGACCGGGTCTATCCGGACGGACATATTTCGGACTGCACGATCGAAGGGCTTGGGCTGTTTGAGCTTAAATCCGTAGTGCGGCGTGATTACAGCCGGCACAATTCCTGGTACTATGGTGAGTATGAAGGGATCAAAGTGCTGGGACACCGCAGTACGTTCTCCCGCCAGTACGGCGCCGAAAAGGATCCGTTTATCAAGACCCTCGGCGGTTTCGGTATGAATGATGAAACGAAGCAGGAAGGCGTTCATCGGGACGGCTTCTATGGGACGACCCTCTTAGGGCCGCTTTTGATCATGAATCCGCCGCTTACGAAATATCTGATTGGAAAGATGCTGGGTCGGGACGAGAAGAAAACTCGTTTCGCTGATCAGAAGCCGATTACACTATTTGAAGAAAAATGGGCGATGGAAGCCTATGAGAACAGACTGTCCTACCTTTCCAAGCCCGGCGCACGCTACGAGATGGGTGCGCTCGGCTGATTCCCCTTAAGTGCCTTTTCAGGCGGAGGAACCAACCATGAAGAGAAAATTGAAAAAGCTGCTGGCCATCCTGCTGACTCTGTCGCTGCTGCTGGGCATTTCCGGCTGCAGCGTGTTCGGCGGGAATTCGTCAAAAAAGGATGACGGGCCGGCCATCATCTATCGGGCGCGGATCGAATTGCCTTATTCGACCGGCGCCCGTGCTGTTGCGGAGCAGGAAGGCGCGGAGGCACTCGGTGCGTATCTGACAGCACGCGCTTTTCTAAAGCAGCTGGAGTATTTCGATACGAGCGATCCGGCAGCTTTTGATGCCAACGGGTATGTGGATCTGCTGAACCGGACGATGAAGGCACTGGAGGCGGCGGATAAACTCGCGGCGGATCTGAAGAAGAACGCCTTCTACCTGGAGATGCTGCAGCGAAACGACTATGTGGGCCTTGACGGGGAAGCGACGATCAAGTTCCTTTCACCGAAGGAGGTCACTGGCTCGGATGCCGGTTCGGATCAGAAGAATGCACGGGGAATTGTCGACTGGCTGGAAGAGATTTTTACCATCAAGGCCAAGGCGGCCGATGATGAAGAGAACCAGGGTACGCTCGAATGGGCGCAGAAATTTGTCAAGAAATATGACGAAGCGCCGGCCGGTCGTGGACTTCGGACGCTGGCGGAGCAGATGGGCAAAGATGTGAAATATGTCTATGCAAAGCTGAAGCAGGCACAGGCACTTGTTGAAAAAGGCGCCAGCGACGAGGAAGCCGATTTATATAATAAGGCCTATGAGGCGGCAGTCGCCACGAAAGCAGCGTGCTCGACAGCCGGTTTTGTGGTTTCCTGTGTTGCGACCGGAGGAGCAGCGGCCGGTTTGGCACACGGGATCGCGGTCGCAAAAGCTACAGTGGACGGAGTGAACGCGATTTTGGATGTAGGCAGTGCCTATACGACGATAACGACCAACGGCGAAGGCGACGAATATACCACTGCCTTTGATCAGACAAGCAAAGATTTCGGTGTGGTGACATTTATTGTCGGAGCGCTGGATGCGGGTGCCGGATTAGTTAGCGCAGAAAGCGACCTGCAGGTCGCGGAAAATATGGTCAACACGCTACTGTTTTTTGTCGGACAGAAGGAGTTTCTTGAGGATCATTCCACAGGAAAAGGTGTTTTTGGTACGGTTATTGAGCCAATGACTGATAAATATGTGGTGAATCTTCAATCCACAGAAGGCGGCGATTCTCCGGCTCAGCAGGAAGCTATGAAGGAAGTGCTGGAATTTGGCGGCGTATCACCAAAGGAAGCAGAGGAGATCGTCCAGGAGATGACGGGTGGCGAGGAGGAGACGGCTGACTTCGCGAATGGTGCTGTGGAAGACCGGGATGCGAAAAGCGAGAGTAAGGAAGACCAGGGTTTTAAGACACCGGCTGATTCTCCACAGCTGAATCCCGAAAGCGATCACTTTGACGATGATTTTCCGGATCCGATCGAGATCATCAGCCAGTATGATCACTATACCGACCCGGAAGGTAATTTTGACGTAGACAAATATATCTCTGTTCTTCGAAGCTATCTTGAGGATCTGTCACAGCTTGAAGACCTGGATCCGGCCTTTGATGCGTTTGAAGAAGACTGGGAAAAATACCTGACCGAGACAAACGGAGAAGACATCCCTGAAGAAACAGAAACCGAGACTGCCGAGACTGAAGAATCAGCCGAAGCGGAGGTCTCGGAGATGGAAGAAGCTTCCGCGGAAGAGCCACCGGAACCGGAACCTGAATCTTCTGCGTCAGAGCCCGAACCGGAATCATCGGCGGCTGAACCCGAACCGGAACCTGTCGAAACTGCGGCCGATGCCGGTATCGAGCAGTTCATCGGAACCTGGCGGTATGACGCAAACGGAACGATCGAAAAAATGTATATTGAGGATGGACTGTTTGTCATAGAGGAAGCAGGGAGTATTGTCAAAAACAGTTATTCTTATGATCCGTCCACCGGAATTCTGTCTTTGACAACGGTCGGTTCTACAGACGAATGGACAGTGATCGGTCTGAATTATACTTTTCAGCGGATAGGAGATACACTTTATTCTTATTATTATCATGTCGTTGTTGCACTGGATGATGATGGGAATCCGGTCTATGGAGACAGAGAAGGCTTAACCTGCACCTGGGTTTCGGACTAATAAAGAAAGGGATTGACGAATGAAGAAGAAAGGATTGGCCGTATTGTTGATTATTTCGATGCTGCTGGGCATTTCCGGCTGCAGCATGTTCGGCGGGAAATCCGGAAAGAAAGAAGATGAGCCAGCCGTTATTTATCGGGCACGGGTCACACTGCCTTATTCGACTGGCGCCCGTGCTGTTGCGGAGCAGGAAGGTGCGGAGGCAGTCAGTGCGTATTTGACGGCACGTGCCTACCTGAAAATGCTGGAAGATTTTGATACCAGTGATGAAGCGTCCTTTGACAGCGAAGCATATGTGGCTTTGTTTGAGCGGACCATGAAGGCTCTGGAGGTAGCTGAGAAGCTCTCGGCGGATCTTCAGAAGAATGCCGCCTACCTGGAAAAGCTTCAGGAGAATGGCTATAACGGCCTTGACGGGGAAGCGAAGATCAAATTCCTGTCACCGAAAAAGATCACAGAATCGGATGCCGGCACTTTCCCGGACTGGATCACAGATGCGTTTATGATCCGGGCGAAGGCGGCGGACGATGATGAAGACCGGGTAGGCTCGCTCGCTTGGGCAGAAAAGTTTGTGAAGCAATATGACGAAGCGCCCGCGGGGCGAGCGCTTCGGACACTGGCGGAACAGACAGGCAAGGATGTGAAATATGTCTATGAGCAGCTGAAGATGGCACAGGCGATTATTGAAAAAGGTGAGAACGACGCGGAAGCCGATTTCTATAATAAGGCCTATCAAACGGCAGTGGTGACAAAGGCGGCAGCTTCGACGGCAGGTTTTGTCGTCGCCTGTGTCGCGACCGGCGGAACAGCGGCCGGTCTGGCCCACGGGGTCGCGGCGGTCAACGCAGCAGTGAACGGTGTCAATGCGGTCCTGGATATCGGCAGTGCGACGACAACCGTTGCGACCAACGGCGAGGGAAATGAATATACCGATTTCTTCGATCAGACGAGTAAGGATTTTGCTCCGTTGACATTTTTCATTGGTCTGACCGGAGCGACTTCCGGATTTGTAGACGCACAGTCGGCAGAAACCACCGCCAACATCATTAATTCCCTGCTGTTCTTTGTCGGACAGAAAGATTATGTCGATGAACAGTCAGAGGAGGTGTTTTCTCTTGCTTTTGAAGCAACGGAAAACGGGATCGACCTGAATCTCATGTCGACTTCACAGGGTGACAGCCAGACACAGCAGGAAGCCATGAAGGAAGTCCTCGAAGGAGGCGGCGTCCCTTCCAAGGACGCGGAAAAGATCGCAGAACAGATTGCCGAAAGTTATGCTGAGAAAACAGGCAATACGGAAAGCAAAAGCGGCAAAGAAGAAGCGATAGAGGACCGGGACAGTAAGAGCAGTAAATCAGACAAGGCGGATGAGAATCAGGACAGCAAGACGTCTTCCGATTCTGACCGGAATGATTCTGAAGAAGACCGGTCAGACGAGAGCTTCCCGGATCCGATGGATGTCATTAATCAGTACGACCGCTATACCGATGCGGATGGCAATTTTGACGTAGATAAATATATCGATACTCTTCGGGACTATCTTGAGGATCTGGCTGCGCTCGAAGATCTGGATCCGTCTTTGGATGAATTTGATGAAGCCTGGGATGAATATCTGAACGAAACGTTCGGAGAAGGCTTTACGGATACGCCGGAGGATGAATCTTCCGAGACTTCCGAGGCGAAACCGACAGAAGAGGAATCCTCGGAAGTACAGGAAGCTTCGACCGAACAGCCAACGGAACAGAGCACGGAATCACAGCCCGAACCTGAACCTGAACCTGAACCTGAGCCTGAACTCGAACCCGAACCTGAGTCTCAGCCTGAGCCCGAACCGGAGCCAGAACCCGAACCAGTGCCGGAGGAATCCTCACAACCCGAACCAGAACCGGAACCAGAACCGGAACCTGAGCCAGAGCCGACCATACCGGCTGGAGCGGTCACGATCGATGAGATCAGAGGCTTCTACTATCACTCTGCGATGGATCAGCCATCGTTCAGTCTGACGGATATCAGCGGATATACATTCCAGTTCAACAATATTTATTCCGGCTATTCCTGGCAGGGAACCTTTGACCCTTATACTTCAACGGCCAAGACAGTAGAAGACAACAGTATTGAAGGCTTTTCCTCTTACTATATTCTGGTTTTCACCCGAAATGCCAATGGAACCGTCCATATGCAGGTGACGACCATGATGAACGGATCCGTGTTTGATATCCAGGAGTTTGATCTGATGGGCTAAAGAGGCCATTTCGTCGATTGATATCTTGGCTGCCGGCTGATCAGACAGCCGGTGGGATGTGATTTGTCATATATTGAAAAAGATTCCCTTTTCAGACTTGATTCTGAGGTCAAAAGGGAATCTTTTTTTCATATACGCATTTATGGTCCCTTTTTTTCTGAGAAATCAGGTTTTAAAGGGATTATCATTCACGATGTAAAAAAATAAAACCCTTTCGATGCACCGGCAAGGCAGGAAGCCTGATCCGGTCTGGATTCGGAAGGGTTTTTGTGTTAGTGAGCAAAGTGAGCAGGATATTTTCAGCTCGTCTCAGATGAGTGATGTCAAGCTGATTCCGGCTCGGAATCACGGGTCAGGTTCTTAACCCAGAGATATTTGTGATAATGGACCCATACGGCTGGGAGTTTGACGATCTCATCCAGGTTGACGATCAGATAGACGACCAGCACCGGCCATTTCAGCAGGAAGGCGGAAATAAAGCCAGCTGGCACGATGATGCACCAAAGCGTGATCGTATCACATTTGAGGCCGAATTTTGAGTCTCCGCCTGCTGTGAAGATGCCGGAGATCGTGGTGGAATTGATCGAGCCGCCCAGCATGTTGAGGGCATTGACGAGGATCATCTTGGGAAGGAAGGCCTGTGCGCCGGGAGACAGTTCTGTGATCTTGAACAGGACCGGTGTCAGAGCGATCAGCACGACATCCGTGATCAGTGCGGCAACGATTGCGGCAATACACAGATGATGACCGTAGGTTTTGGCTTTATCGAGATTGCCGGCTCCGAGTTCGTGGCCTACCATGATTCCTGCGCCGCCGCCGATACCCATGCAGAAACAGAAGGTCAGAGATTTGGCGACGGATGCTATAGAGTTGGCGGCAATGGCATCCTGGCCAAGACGTCCCATGATCACGGTTCCCATGGAAAAGCCGACGCCCCAGACGAACATGTTCGCAATGATCGGGGTGACTGGTTTCCAGAAATCGCTGCGATCCAGCGGATCGACATGCAGAACATCAGAAAGATGGAAAGCAATGGCCTTTTCAGGAGCCGCTTCATCTGCCGGACGCTCTTTATGGAAGAAATCGGGAAGGACCAGGATCAGGACGATGGCACGGGATAGTACAGTTGCGAGCGCTGCACCGGCAATGCCCATCGCTGGAAAACCTAAAAGACCAAAGATCAGGATGGCATTCAGGACGATATTGATGACAACGGCGCCGGAACTGATGAGAGAACTCTTCTTGGCCCGGTTCGTGTTTTTCAGAATACTGAGGAAGAGCTCGGTGATGCCGGTGAGCAGATAGTTTAAAGACACCACGCGAAGATACCCGGCACCAAGCTCGGTGAGCTCCGGATCGGAGGTCCAGATCCTCATCAGAAACTGCGGACAGGCAGCAGCCAGGATCGTCACCAAGAGACTGACCAGAAGCGTCGGACGCATGACCAGTCCCATGAAGCGTTCGATCGCCCGCATATCCTTCTTGCCGTAATACTGAGCAACAAAGATGCTGGCACCGATGGACATGGAGCCTAAAAACAGGTGAAAGACAAACATGACCTGGCCTGCCAGGGAGACGGCTGCCATAGCATTTTGATGAAGTCTTCCCAGCATGAATGCATCGGAAGCAGAGACCAGGGAGAGCATAAAGTTCTGGAATGCGATGGGCAAGATCAGAGCAAACAGTTTTTTGTAGAATTCTTTCTTTTCGGCAGTCATAAAAACCTCAGGCTTTCAGGTAGGTATTCATCCACTCGGTAATCTCTTTGATCCGGCGGATCCGATGTTTGGGTTTGCCGCCGCGGGAAAGACCATGGCCTTCCCCTTCAAAGAGGACAGCACGCGCCGGGATATGGCGATAACGCATAGCCGTAAAGATCTGCATACTCTCGGAGAGAGGACAGTTGTGATCCATCAGAGAATGAATGAACAGGGTAGGAGTTTTGATCTTGTCAACATAGGCAGCGGGAGAGTTCCACCACAGCCGGACCGGGTCTTCCCACGGAATACCGCCCACTTCGATCGGATCAAAGGTGAAACCGATCTCACTGGCAGAAAAGTCGGAAAGCCAGTTGGAGAAACTGCGCTGAGAGCAGGCGGCTTTGAAGCGATCGGTGTGGCCGAGGATCCAGTTGGTCATCCATCCGCCGTAGCTTCCGCCGGTCACGCCCAGATGATCGGGATCCAGATTCGGTGTCACTTTCAGGGCGTGATCAACAAACTGCATGAGATCCTGATAGTCGATCGTGCCATACTTTCTTCGGATGTCGGCAAAGTCATCTCCGCGTCCGGCGGATCCTCTGGGGTTGCAGAAAAGGACATAGTAGCCCTGACCAGCCCAATACTGCATCTCATTGAAGAAGGACGTTCCATAGGCACCTCTGGGACCACCGTGAATATTCAGAATACCGGGATAGGTTTTTTCCGGATCCATGTCGATGGGTGCCATGATCCAGCCGTCGATGCGAATCCCGTCGGAGTTGGTATAGGGGATATACTTCGGTTTGGCAATATAGACATCCTTAAGGCACTCTTCGTTGAAGTGGGTCAGCTGGCGGATGCGGCCGCCGGGTGCACGGAAGTAGAGTTCCTGCAGCTCGCCTTCCCGCATTCCTACAAAGAGCAGGCTGTCACCATGAAGGTCAAAGCTCTGGAGAGCTACTTTGCCGTCGTAGATGACCTCCGGTGCAGATTCATCACGGCGGAAGAGGACAGCCTTTGTCCGCATCAGGGCATAATAGACAAGCTTTTCATCACGGATGATGAAGTTGGAACCATAACCCAGCGCTGAATCTGTCATCGGGATATCGCCGACTTCCGGCAGATCACCGTCTACCAGCCGAAGGTTTCCATTCTCGTAGAGATAGAGGGAAGCAGTTCCCCAATAGTCTTTGGTGCCTTCCGGCATTGCCATCACCCATAGCTGATCCTTTGCCAGTGCAAAGTCAGAGATGATCCGGGTACCTTCCGGAATGAGTGTTTTGACAGATCCATCATTGTATTCAAACAGACCGCTCTCAAAAGCTGGCCTGTCGCTGAAGGAGGCACCGGAAT
Organism: Bacillota bacterium; assembly: GCA_017420625.1. The sequence goes on along the minus strand of JAFOIR010000156.1, from coordinate 230 downwards.
AGAGCAGACGGCCGCCTTCTGTTTCAAACCGTCCCAGCTGGAAAAGACCATCCGTCAGGCATTTGGTCTCTTTCTTCTTTTCATCATAGAGGAAAAGATGATTCCGGAAACGGGAGATGAATCCACCATTGTCTGTCCAGTAGGGAATCTCCTCCAGTACATGATAGTCTTCGTAGTCGTCCATCAGATCCTTGTTCTTTTCGTCATCCGGATCCGGTCGGTTCAGATCG
>JAFOIR010000155.1 GCA_017420625.1 Bacillota bacterium | reverse complement strand
TGATGTCTATGCCTATACGGCTGCTCGCCTTGCTTCCGGCCAGATCACTTATGAACAGGTCGGACCTTCCTATCAGAAGGAAGCTCTGGTCCGTTTTGCAGCACCGGAAGCTTACGTCAAGGATGGTATCTGCTACGGAGAAGTCACGGGTGCTCATGATCACTTCGGCAATGTAGGCATCTCCATTCCGAATGAAATGATCTGGTCTATCGGTATTCACGCCGGCGATCAGTGTATTGTCACGATCTCAAAAGACGGTCAGATCCTCTATGAAAAGCAGATGCTTTTCCACCATTCCTTTGGCTGGGTGCCGGTCGGAGATCCCATTCTGAACGAATGCTCGAACGATTATGTCGAACTTTCTCTGAACCAGGACAGCTTCTGTGAAAAGGAAATGCCGGAGCTCTTAAAAGCTTACGATCTTTCGGCTTATAAAGTAAAAGTAGCACCAGTCAAATAATCATCTTCGAGGCAATTCTATGAAATCATTGATGGTAATGCAGACAGATTTCGGTTTTGGCGGCGGTTGTGCCATGCGCGGAACCTGTCTGAAAGTTGATCCTGAACTGGAAGTCTTTGATGGGAACCACCAGATTCCGAAATTCAACGTCGCTTCTGCCGCACGAAACTTAATGATGATGGTTCCCTACTGGCCTTCCGGGACTGTCTTTGTCTCTGTCGTCGATCCGGGTGTCGGAACCTCCCGCCGTGCCAGTGTTGCTAAGCTGAAAAACGGCAGCTATGTCGTCAGTCCTGACAACGGATCTCTTTCCCGTCTGCTGACGCTTCCGGGCATCGAAGCGATCCGCGTGATCGACGAGACCCGCAACCGTCTGAAGGGGACAGAAAAAACCAGCATCTTCCATGGTCGTGATCTTTTTGCTTACTGCGGCGCCCGCCTGGCCTCTGGTATCATCGATTTTGAAGGCGTAGGCGAAGAATATCCTGTTTCAGAAATTGTCCGCCTGAAAGCAGATTCCTATCACCAGGAAGATGGACTTGTTTCCGGTTATTTCTTCGACTGGATGCAGAGCTTCGGAAACATGGAAACCAACATCCCCATTGAAGCCGGTGAAAAAGCCGGATTCAAGACGGGAGATACGGTAATCGTAACTGTTACGGATTCCCTGACCGGCAAAGTACATTTTGATGCACCCGTGGGTTTTTATCCTTCTTTTGGCTGGGTACCGGAAGGCGCACCGGTCGTCTACAATTCCAGTGACGGAGTTCTTGGTGTCGGACTCAATAAAGAAGACTTTGCCCGCACTTATGAAGTGGGTATCGGAGAGAACTGGCTCGTCACGATCCGGAAGGAGGGAACCTAATGGGCTATATCGTACTGCAGACTGATTTTGGCGGTACCAGCGCTGTCATGAGCGGTATGTGCAAGCTGGTAAGCCGGGATCTTAAGGTGTTTGATCTGACACATCATGTTCCCAAGTTCAATGTCCAAAAAGCCGGAGAGAACATTGCCGAGGTAATTCCCTTCTGGCCGGAAGGAACAGTCTTTGTTTCTGTCTGTGATCCGGGTGTGGGTACACCAAGAAAGGCCTCCGTTGCGGAGACCTTCAATGGATACTATGTAGTTACGCCGGATAATGGAACGCTGACTCCCATTAAAGAAAAATACGGGATCAGAGCGATCCGCGAGATCGATCAGACGATCAACCGTTATCATGGCAATGAATGGTCTGACAAGTCCGATATCTTTCATGGCCGGGATATCTTTGCCTACTGTGGTGCCAGGCTTGCTGCCGGCGTTATCTCTTTCGAAGAAGTCGGCCCCGCCTATCCGGTGGATGAGATCATTCTTACCTGATCATTCATCATCCAGAGACCGGATCAGGTCCAGAAAGTCTTTTCTCACTGACTCCGGTGCGGTGAGCCGTACGCCTCGTCCGAGTGATACCAGCCATCCGAAAAACTGATCCGATATCACGACATCCACATGGGCTTCGAAGTGGTCTTCTCCGGATGGATAGATCTCCACTTCCTGTCCAAAGCGATCGATGATGATCCCGATAAAACTGTTTTCACAGTGCAGAATCACACGGCGCTTTTGCCCTCCGAACATGCCGAAATGCTGTTTGGAGTAAGCAGAAGCGTCGTATTCTTTTAAAGCTTCCTGACCTTCCCTTTTCTTTTCCAGGATCGACAGACGAATCATCTTATCCAGACGAAAGTGCTTGATCTTTTCTGCATCGGAGTCATAGGCAACCAGATAATAGTATTCATCGTCCCAGATCAGGTACCAGGGACTGACATGATAGATCAGTCCTTTGTGCCGAGGCTCCATCTTTTTCTGCAGATTCCACTGGGTATACTGAAAGGCGATCTGACGGTTTTTACCGATTGCTGTATGCACCAGATCAACAGCATAATAAACACTTTCATTCATCGTCTTCACCCGGCCGGAAAGAAGGATCTGCCGGCGAAACTCCTTCGCCTGCGGTTCACTCATCAGACCAGTCAGCTTCTTGATCAGCTGTTTGGATTTTCTGGCTGAAATGAACTTGGCTGCCTGTACGGAATCAATGATCAGCTTTACTTCCGCCAATTCAAATTCCCGGCTGCCAAGGAAATAGTAGACCTTTCTCCCTTCTTTTCGGGAGATGATATCCAGTCCGAATCGTTTCAGTTCCCGGATATCTTCATAGAGCTGTTTTCTTTCTGCACTGATATCCGATTCTTTCAGATGTGCAACGATCTCTTCCATTGTCAGAGCATGCTCTTCATCGGTATGGTCCCTGAAAATCTTCGCCAGATACATCATTTTGAGTCGCTGATTTTCGTTCAATGTCGTCTCCTGCCTTTATTTATGCGCTTTTTAGGGTTTTCTTAATTCTTTCTTAGAGTCCACGATCCTGGACACATTCTATGCTAGAATAAAGTCACAGTCAAGAAAGAAAGAGAGATCTGACTGAAAAAAATCCCCGAGGTGACAAAATGAGCGCAGTCTGTATTCCTTTCACTCCCGTCAGCCATCCGGCTGCTCATGATCGTCTGTTTACCATCTGCTACTGCAATCCAGTGACAAAT
>JAFOIR010000154.1 GCA_017420625.1 Bacillota bacterium | reverse complement strand
GTCCGTTTTCGTCCAGAAACTTCGTACCATTGATCGTTAATTTCATCTTGTTATCCTTTCTGCTCTGCTTCGTCTTTGCGGGCTTTGATTTCCTGCTGTTCTTTTTCGATATGTTTCTCTACATCCAAAAACTTCAGAATCACGATCAGAATGAGTGCGGTAATGATCTCCAGTCCTACGAAGAAGAACGTGAAGACATTCTGCGTGGCCGTATTCTGAACAAACCCAATCGTTTCCCCGGTCGCTTCAATAAATTCCGGTGCTTTATAGCCGGCAAAGGACATGGACAGGTTCAGAACACCGCTGGCCACACCCACGGCTACCGTTGTGATAACGGAGTTGACCGAGGCAGCGAGCCCATCGCACCTGAATCCGCACTTCCACTCGATATGATCCAGTACATCCGCAAAAATCGCAGCAAAGACATAAGCACACGGAAGTCCGCCCAGATTCTTGATAAACTGACCGATCAGCATGATTACCATATTCCTCGGGAAGAGGAAGCAGATCAGACCTCCGATGGCATACAGGACGAAACCGGCCAGGGTGACATTCCGCTTGCCGAATTTCTTTGCCAGAGGCCACACCGCAAAAATACCGATGCCCATCGGGATTCCCCCAATCACCGAGATCAGCATCTGGGTAATGCCGTCATTATAGGTACCGAGCACATAGTTGCAGTAATAAACCAACGCAGAATTCTTGAAAGTAGATCCCAGTGTATAAATCAGGAAATAACCAGCAATCAGCAGCCAGTATTTTTCGTGAAGGATGACTTTCAGCTGTTCTTTGACGCTTCTTGGCTTTTCTGATTCTCCGATTTCCTCAGTCACGCGCTCTTTCGTATAGAAATACTCCAGCATGATCAGCGGAAACGCCATGATCGCAATCAGGCTCATGGTTAAAAGCCAGGCTTTCCGATTGACTCCGAGCGCCGGCATGATCAGCATCGGAAAGATCAATGCGACGATGATGCCGGATACCATGACCGATGCAATGTTGTTGAAGACGGAAAGCAATCCTCTTTCCTTTGTATTACGCGTAGAAAGCGGCACCATCAGGGCATGCGACATGTTATAGATCGTATAGGCAATGGAATAGAACAGATTGTAGGAAACCATGATCCAGATCACCTGCACTGTCTGTGAGCCTGTCGGCACCGTAAACAAAAGAATACCGGTGACAGGAACAAGGACAGCGGACAGAAGCAGCCAGGGTCTGGCCTTGCCTTCTTTCGTCCGGGTATGTTCGATCACCTGCCCCATCAAAAGATTCGTGATGGCATCGATGATCTTGGAGATGATTGGAAAAATCATCAGAAAAGCACCGCCCCAGACACCTGTCAGATTCAAAACGTCAGTGTAAAACACATTCAGATATGTCGCCAGAACGGCATTCAAGAGTACAGCCCCTGTAGGACCGATCAGATAACCGAACCATTTTTCTTTTGCACGGACCTCGGAAGTCCGTACCCTGCTTGCCGGAAGTTTCATCCGTTTTTCCTCCCTGCCAAAAATATTATATTGTAGATGTTAAGATTAGTATATCGCTTGCCCAGACAAACATCTTGTATAATCATCTTATTTTTTATATAATTATCTTAATCTATGAATGGGAGGCTCCTATGATTTCCAAAGAGGATCTGATCTATCTGTGTACCGTGATCGGCAACCTTGCCAGTGTCCCTACCCGGGTCTATGAGGATTCGCAGCTGATCTACTATCATTCTCTGGTTCAGCTTCCCAAAGATCCCATGATGCTGTACGATTCCCAGATTCGAAGTTTCGATGCTCATGTGGGATATTATGCAACTCCCTATTTTGATTACTATGGAATCGTCACATCTTCGCCCTACCAGATCGTCATCGGTCCTACTCGCCAGATCGAAAACAGTGAAAGAGAACTTCGCCGAATGGCTTTCGAACTGGATGTTCCTCTGGATGAACGTGATACATTTGTCCGATCCATGCAGCAGATCATTCGTTTTCCGCTGGATTCTCTTCTGCAGATGCTCTGTACTCTGAATTATGTATTAAACCAGGAAAAGCTTTCCCTGGGCGATGTTTCGATCATCGGGATCGAAGAAGCACCGAATCTTCCTTCTCCTGCAGCGGTTAAACCAAAAACCGATAAGAAAAAAACTTCTGATACATCCAAACCACAGCCATATAACGCCTATACGGTTGAAAAGGCACTGATGAAGATCGTACGCCAGGGAGATGTTGCGGCATTGGATGCATGGATCCGCCGGGCACCGGCGATCCGTCCGGGACTTATGTCCGATAATGAACTTAGGCAGCTTCGCAACACCGTGATTGTATCCGCTACTTTGGCATGCCGGGCAGCCATCGAAGGCGGCCTGGAAGAAAGTACGGCTTTTCTCTTGAGTGATTCCTATATCCAGCACTGTGAACTTCTGACCAGCGTGGCTCAGATCACTTCCCTTCAAAACGAGATGATCCACGATTTCACGGATCGGGTAGCCAGGGTCCGCATTGGCGAAAAGGTAACCGATCTGTCTCTTAAAGCGGCAAACTATATCCAGAATCATCTTTCTGAAGTCATCACGATCGACGATCTGGCCAAAGCGCTGTATTTAAGCCGTTCCCGCCTTTCTGCCCGTTTTCGGGAGGAGACGGGTCAGACACTCGTCATGATGATTCAGACCATAAAAATAGAAGAAGCCAAACGGCTTCTTCTCTATACTGACCGCCCGATCAGCGCGATCAGTAATTATCTCGCTTTTTCTTCTCAGAGTCATTTTAGCCGGGTCTTCCTGAAGCTCACCGGCATCACGCCGGGCAAGTTCAGGGAACAGAGTTCTTCATAGATCCAGCTTCTGAAAGAATGCATCCGTGATCTGTATATACCGGTCTTTATCTACCAGAAAACTAAGACCATGGCCTGCTCCCGGGAAGGTATGAAGTTCCACGATCTTTGGAGCAGCTTCTTCAATCTCCCGGCTCATACTGCAGGGTACGAGCCGGTCATCTTCGCCGTGAATCACCAAGATCGGACATCCGGAGTGCTTCACAGCTTCTCTTGCATCCGCACTGGGATCGGAAAGGTCAAAGTGCCCATAGATCCTGGCAGCTCTGCGCAGAAACGGCATGGAGATCTTAGGATCGATATTCATGCCGGCGCTGACCTTGCTGATGATCGCTTCCGGTGTCACAAACGGGCAGTCCGCAACGATCCCCCTGATGTTGTCCGGCAGGTTCAGACCGGCTGCCATCAGTACGGTTCCGGCACCCATCGAGATCCCGCCAAGAATGATCTTTTGATCCTGGCCGAAACGATCAATGGCATAGTGGATCCAGTCCAGTACATCATAGCGTTCTTCTACTCCGAATGTGATGGTATGGCCTTCGCTTTTCCCGTGGGCGCGTTCATCGATCATCAAGAGATTAAATCCTGCATCCAGGTAGATCCAGGTTCCGCCGGAAAAATCGCGGGCAGCTGTCCCGCGGTATCCATGGAAACAGATCGCCAGCGGCGCATTTTCTTTCTGCTCATAGTACTTTCCGAAAAGCTTCAGTCCGTCATGGGAAGTGATCGTTACCGGTTCATAGGGAAGGTTGTGTACCTTACTGATCATCTGGACGGTCACTTTTCGGAAAGGATCCATCTGCGGCGTTTTCAGAAGATTGAAATCATTGTTCTGCGTTTTGTTCGGGCTGTGAAACGCGAACCGATACAGCATGTAGGTCGTTAATAGCATATCTTTCTGTTTCTGGCAGTTACCGGCCAGGCTTCGGTGATTTGTCCATCTTTGGCAACCAGGATCTCCGGATAGAGCGCACTGGTGGGACAGATATGGGTTGGAATGATATATAGAACGGTGCCTATGGCTGGAACGGGAATCTCTTCCGGCAGCCGAAAGACCCAGTGTTCTTCGTTCTGCATGACGGTCTTAGCCTCCGGCAGACCCGCGATCGTTCCGCGTTCCGGCATAGGATCCGTTGCAATGGCTTTCACGCCGCAGTCACAGGTAAATGTGCCCGGGGCAGGATGCGAAACCACACGGGAGGCTACAACAGCCGCCGGCGTGCAGGCAAGATCCGGGAAATTGGTATCATAACCCCAGTCATGGATAAAGGAAGTACCCGGAGACAGATACCAGTCGGAATGGACTGCATGGCAGGGGAAAGATGGGGTCCCGCCTGCGATGATCACAGGAAGCGGGATGCCTTCGTTTCGAAGATCATCGATCACCATCTGGATCCGTCTGTCTGTTTCGGCAACTCGCTGATCCCGCTCTTTATAATCACTCTCATGACGATGTCCGTCATAACAGTGAAGTCCTTCCAGTGAAATACCCGGAAGAGATTCAATCAGCCGAGCCATTTCCTTCAGGCTTTCGATCGAAGCTCCTGTCCGCTTCAGTCCAAGATCTACATCGATCAAAATGCGAAGGACATAGTCAGTCGGGATCGTCTGATTCTCCTTTTCTTTTTCGATAAGTTCCGAGAGCTGACAAAGCTGATCCCAATCATCCTGTATAGCATAAAACCGGACTTTCGGATAAGCCAGAGAAAGTCGGATCAGTCTCATCCGGTTGGGTCCGATGAGCGGATAGGCCAGTACGATATCGCTGGCACCGGCCATCGCACACATCTCCGCTTCAGCGATCGTTGCTGTCTTGAATTTGTGGATCCCGTAAAACATCAGAAGCTTTGTCATATCCAGCGACTTATGAGTCTTGATATGAGGCCAGAGCCGCTCTTCTCCAACGCCTTTTCCGCCTGCCATCTCGATGATTCGCTCAGTATTTTTCCGGATCAGATCTTCATAATAGATCAGACAGGGAGTCAGCAGCTGCTCATCATCCTGAATCCGATAGATATTCTCCATTTGAATTTTCCTTTTTTACTATCTTAGCCCAATTTGGCGTTCTTCTCGTAGGCGGCAATCACCGCTTCCATCACGGCTGCACGAAAGCCGCCGTTTTCCAGCGCACGAACCCCTTCGATGGTGGTACCGCCCGGGGAACAGACCATATCCTTGAGTTCTCCCGGATGTTTGCCGCTTTCCAGGATCAATGCGGCGCTGCCCAGCACCATCTGTGCAGCCAGCTGAATAGCTTCCTTTCTGGGAACCCCGCAGAGTACCCCGCCATCGGCCAGGGCTTCGACGAATAGATCAACGAAGGCCGGGCCGCAGCCGGAAATCGATCCGCCGGCATCGAGCTGTTTCTCGCTGAGTTTAATAAGCCGTCCCGCCGGAGAAAGCATTGTCATGACCTGATCGATCTCCTCCAGACTCACCCGATCATCCGGGCTTACAATCACGACGCCTTCTCCGATGGATGCCGGAGTATTGGGCATAATGCGGATCACGGGGTATGCGCCGCCGGCCAGTTCCTTAATACGGGCAATCGTCAGACCCGCTGCCATGGAAACGATCACAAATCGATCTTGTCTTTCTGCCAGAATCTTCCGGATCCCGGAAAGCATTTCTGTCATATATTGAGGCTTCACTGCAAGAAAGATCACATCTGCTTCTTCGGCGATGACTTCATTGGAAACCGCTTCTGCTCCGATCTTCTGTGCCAGTTCCTCCGCTTTCTTGGGGGCGGCATCGGAAACGAGAATCTCCCCGTATTCTGACCTGGCAACTGCACTGGATAATGCGCTGCCCATGACACCTGAACCGATAAATCCAATCTTCATTTTATTTTTTTCTCCTTCTCTGTCGCAAGGACTGCCATATACTCATGTCCCGGCAGTCGTACGAGAGTTTCTCCGCTTGCTGCATTATTGACCAACACTCTCGTCATATTCCAGGCATCCAACACTTCCACTTTGTAGACACGATCGGCCGGCAGATTGATCGTTACCCGGGCATGACAATCTGTCCCGTAATAGTACAAAAAGACTCTCTGATCATCTGTTGCACCGGCAAACTCTGCTTCTTGATCGAGATGTCGGCTAAGTTCCACCGGATCCATGGAAACAGCTGCCCGAACAAGTCCGGCAATTCCAGCCGGCATAGCTGCAAGCACAGCATCAAGCTCTTCTTTCGGCATAGTGAAAAGTTTGCCAAGACCTGTCTCATAAGGTGAAAGGGGATCGTTGATCTCTTCCATGATGCTTCTAAGAAATGCGATGCGTCTCGGACTGTTTCCCTTCAGTTTTCCGCCTTTTGCCCACCAGAGAACGGCCTCATCCAGGTTTTCCTCCGCGGGATCCAGCAGGACTTCTCCGTGCGTACAGTATCCGCCGGTCACAGTCACTTTCCAGAAACGGTTCACCATCTCCGCTGCGGAAATAGAACCCCAGGTCTGTGAGAGATTCCCTTCATAGACACACTCATCGTAAAGAACCGGTTTCCCGTATTTTCTCTGCAGCTCCGGCACCAGTGTCATCGTGCGAAGCTGACAGCTGCAGTGGGTGATCTTGTCATGCGAAAAATCATACATCGGGAAACAATTATGGTTGGACATCAGATGATGATAAGAATCGCCTCCTGCGATCTGATCTTCAAACTTCAGCCAGTCTTCCGGTGTTTTTGCTCGGCACAGATCATATTCATTGGCCAGTGACCACCAGATATTCGGATAAGCAGAAAATCGTCTCGTCACATAGTCCAGATAGACCAGATTGTCTTCTGTGGAAAGCTGTGAAAATCCCCAGCGGTCATATGGATGGAATAAAATCAGATCTACCTGGATCCCCATTTTGTCAAGACGTACGATCTTTTCTTCAAAGTAGTCCCAGAATTTAAAATCCGGATGATGAACGTCCCAGATATTCTCCATTCCGGAAAGATCTGCAAAAGCAGGAAAATTCTGGTACTGATAAGTCTTGCCCGGTAATACCCGGAAGGGGAAGTGAGCCGGATCATTATGATTGTAATCATAGTGCTTCGGAAATACGCACATCCTGATTTTATTGAAGGGGGCTTCCTGAAGAGAACGGAAGGTTTCCTCCGTCAGCTCGTCTGATTGATGAGCCAGTGCATAGACGGTCGTTCCGAAGCTGTGAAACCAGGTTCCGTCCTCAAAGCGAAGATGCGTTCCCTCAGCCCGAACCGGACCATGCTGGAATCTCCGAGAAGGCAGCACTTCAAAAGTACCTTCCTCTTCTATCGCTCCATGAACCTGATAGGTATAATTCCCTTCTTTCAGAGGCAGAAAGCGTACTTTATAGATATCGTCTCCGGCATAGAAGCCCTTGACATGAGTCTGTTCTTCACCCTGGGAAAAGACTGCTTCAAGATCCACTTCTACGAAGGATCCTCTCGGCTCCTGTCCTTTCCATTCCAGTTCCATCATCTCATATTGGTAATACATCGACATTCCCCCTATAGAAAGAATTTCCTCTTTGCATCATACCAGATATAGAAGAAGAATGCCAGTCTATTTCACAATTCCTGATTGCATAGTTCATATACATCTGTTAGAATAGATAAAAAGTAAACTAATTTTCAGGAGGAACGTATGGCTAAACTATATGCAAGCAAAAGTCCGGATATCACCGAACGCGAGATCAGAAACGGTGAGCGTACCCGGGCGATCGCAGCGCAGGGAATGGTTCTCTTAAAAAACGGCGGATCTCTCCCCTTTAAAAATATCAAAACACTGGCTGCTTTTGGTTCCGGTGTACGCCGCACCATCAAGGGCGGTACCGGTTCCGGTGATGTCAATACCAGAACGGTCGTGAATGTCCAGCAGGGACTGGAAGATGCCGGCTTTACGATCGTATCAAATGCCTGGCTTGATCTTCATGACAAGAACTGCCAGGAAGCCTATGATGCCTATTATTCCAGAATGAAAAAACGTTTCAAAGAAGAAGGCATGAAGGCGCTCATGGAAGTGCTTGGCAACCCCTATAAAGATCCCCAAGTTCCTGAAATCACAGAAGAAGACCTGAAAGAAAAAGCAGACGCTGCACTCTATGTCATTGCCCGTACCTCCGGTGAAGGCGCAGACCGTCATCCGGTTCCCGGCGACTATGAACTGACTGAAAATGAGAAGCAGAATCTGGAAGCGCTTTCCAAAGTCTATGATAAAATCGTTGTCGTTCTGAATGTCGGCGGTGTCATCGATACCAAGTTCCTCCGCGCCTGCCCCGCAGTTGATTCCATCCTGATCATGAGCCAGGCCGGCAACTTCTCCGGTTATTCCCTGGCGGATGCGCTGACCGGCAAGATTGCTCCTTCCGGCCATCTGACGACTACCTGGGCTGAGAACTATACGGACTATGCCTCTGCCCTCACCTTCAGCCATATGAACGGCGATACGGATGATGAGTACTATACCGACGGTATCTATGTAGGTTATCGCTATTTCGATACCTTCAATATTGCTCCTGCTTATCCCTTCGGCTTCGGTCTTGCCTATACCACTTTCGATATTCATACGGATGAGGTAAAGGTAGACGGTTCCGATATCTCAGTCAAAGTCACTGTCAAAAACACCGGTTCTGAATATGCCGGCCGGGAAGTCGTTCAGGTATACTACTCTGCTCCGAATGACAATGGTCCGGATAAACCGTATCAGGAACTGGCCGGATTTGCCAAGACAAAAGAACTGGCTCCCGGTGAGGAGCAGCAGTTGATTATTACTTTCAGCGCCTGCTCCATGGCTTCTTACTGCGAGAAACATGCCCGCTACTGTCTGTCTCAAGGTAAATACTATATCCGTGTCGGCAACAATTCCCGTAATACCCATATTCAGGCTGCCATAGAACTACCCGAGAAAAAAGTCGTTTCGATCCACCAGAACAAGGTTCAGCCGGATGTGGAACTGGATCTCATCCACCCCGAATGCGCGCCTTACTCCTACGAAGGAGAAGAAGAAGAAAAAGCTGCTGCTCCGGTGCTTGCGCTTGATCCGGGATCCATCATGACACAGACCATTACCTACAGCGGTGCCCCGGAAGAAATGACGACGGACAAAGACTATGTCATCACCCTGGACGATGTGATCGATGGCAAAGCGGACCTTAAAGAGCTCGTAGCTCAGCTGACGATCGAAGAAATGGCCGAACTGACAGTCGGTTCAGCCAGAGGAGACGGATTTGGCGCTACTTCGACGATCGGCGCTGCCTCCAATGCTGTTCCCGGTGCTGCAGGCGATACCACTTCTATTCTGATCGAGAGCCGCCATGTACCGAATCTGGTACTGGCCGACGGTCCGGCCGGTCTTCGTCTGTCTACCCATTTCCTGGCCGATGCAGAAGGAAACCCGATTCCCGGCTCCGCAGAATCCGGTTTTGATGATCTGCTCAACATGATCAACGGCGGCACCAAACCGGCTTTCCCGGATGATGCAGTTGATTATTATCAGTATTGTACCGCGATTCCGATCGCAACCCTGCTTGCTCAGACCTGGGATATGCAGGCGATCGAAGACGCCGGTGACATCGTAGGCAGCGAGATGGAAGAGTTCGGCGCCCATCTGTGGCTGGCTCCTGGTATGAACATTCACCGCAACCCCCTCTGCGGCCGCAACTTTGAATATTATTCCGAAGATCCATTGGTAGCAGGATGTTGTGCGGCGGCTGATACCCGCGGTGTTCAGAAGCATCCCGGATGCGGCACGACCATCAAACATTTCTGTCTGAACAACTCTGAAGACAATCGGAACTTCATCAATGCACACTGCTCCGAGCGGGCTCTTCGCGAGATCTACCTGAAAGGATTTGAGATCGCTGTCAAGACTGCTCAGCCGCTGTCACTGATGAGCTCCTACAACCTCGTCAACGGCGAACATGCCGCCAACAAGTACGATACGCTGACCGCGCTGCTTCGCGACGAGTGGGGATTTAACGGCTTTGTCATGACCGACTGGGGTACCACCGGAGGAATGACTATCGGCGGAGAAAATGTTAAGAAATATCCTTCTTCGGATGCAGCCGGATGTATCAAGGCCGGCAACGATCTGACTGAACCCGGCAATCAGATGGACGTGGATACCATCATCCGCTCCGTCGGTGCCAAGGAAGGTGATGAAGGCGTTCGTTATCCCATCACCAAGGCAGAACTGCAGCTCTGCGCTTACCACATTCTGAAAATCGCGATGAAGATCGTCGTAGATCAGAGAGCAAGCAAATAATCAATTTTACTCATTTCAAGTAAAAAAGATAAAAGGCCCTCACAGGCACCTTCAGGCTCGGCAGATTCGCAACGCGAAACAAAAGTTTCGCTGCGAATAACTCGCCTGAGAGGCACCCGTGAGGGCTTTTCTAAATTTGAAATGAGAAAAACATACTAGTTGAGCCTATCCACTTCTCTTTTGTGTTTTATTTGTTACCCTCTTCTTTGAATTTCTTCATCAGTTCTTCTCTGGTAACTTTCAGAGTAAAGTGAACTTTTCCGACTTCCAGACCAGTCTGGCCGAAGAAGAACTTCAGGAAGAAAGATCCTACGAAAGCTGGCTGGTCGAACTCAAAGGTCTTCCATTCAGTATCGGCGCCTGTCAGCGTAACGGAGGTCGCCAGGTTCTTGTCCGCAAAGATACTCATTGACATCTGAGCCTGCGGCTCAAAGCCTTCCTTGGCACGAACAGTGAATTCAATCTTATAAAGGCCTTGCTGTCTTGGCTGAACGTTAAAGACAGTCTGTTCCCCTTTCTCCGCCTTGATCAGGCTGGTGTCGAGATCATATTCACGGGTGAGGAAGCGAGCGACGATCATATTGCGAAGTGCGATGTCTTCTTCAGAAAGTGAAGCTTCCAGTTCAGCATCCAATTCTGTCTGGGCTCCGATACTGAACATATAGGCAATGCTCCGGATCGCAAAGCGGCAGATATTCTCCGCGCTTCGGCAAAGCTCCGCACGGGTCAGTTTACCTTTGGCAAAGGCTTCCGGAATATTATCATGGCTCGTATTATCCATGGCGTTGGAATTGACCATATTCAGATCATTCTGAGCACGAACCTGGGAAGCAACGTTCGCAAGTGTTCCTTCTTCTTCCGGTGCATCATTTCCCTTTGCCCACCAGTCAGTCATCACAATGCCGTCAAATCCCCACTCGCCACGAAGAATCGTGGTCAAAAGATCATAGTTGGAAGCGGTGAAGATTCCGTTCACCGGGCCATAAGTGGACATCATAGCCCTTGCACCGCCTTCTCTGACAGCGATCTCAAATCCTTTCAGATAGATCTCACGAAGGGCGCGCTCAGAAACGACAGCATCCACAAAACTGCGGCGAAATTCCTGCGTATTGCAGCAGAAATGTTTGATTACGCCTGTCGTACCATAGGTATCCATGCCTTTGATCTGTTCGGCTGCCATCTTACCGGTCAGGAACGGATCCTCGGAGAAGTACTCAAAGTTTCTGCCATTGAGCGGATTGCGGTGAATATTCATACCCGGGCCAAGCAGACAGTCGATCTTGTTCTTTCTCAGCTCCAGACCTTCCCACTGATATAATTCATGGATCAGTGGAAGGTTAAACGTACTGGCAAGGCAGGTACCGTTGGGCATGGCAAAAGCGTGGGTGCCGCAGTCCATACGAATGCCGCTCGGACCATCCGCACATCCAAGCGCAGGAATACCAAGGCTCGTCAGTTCCTCGGAAAGACCGCCAAAGGCACCTGCGATGCCGGCTGTAACTTTCGGAGAACACATGCCTTCACCGCGCATCATGGCCATCAACGCTTCGTCGGAGATTTGTGCCAGAAAATCTTCCATCGGAACACGGCCTTCAGCCACATCCTTCAATTTGTATCCCTGATCGCCGGTATAGGGTTTTGTTTTCGCAATGAGCTCATCCAGCCCTTCATCCCGTTTGATCCGCTGATCAAGCGTGATCTGCGGGATATTCTCATACCGGACAGCAAAGCCTTCTTCCGTCTTTTCAGAAACAAACCGCTTCATCTCACGAACCGGTGCCATCGCTTCCGAAAGCTGTTCGATCATCCGAATGTCAGAAAGATCAAAGGTTCCGCAGCAAAGCGCTTCACGAACGTTTTTGCCGCTGTATACACGGTACGTTCCTTCTTCCAGCACGTATGCATGCGGATAGTTTGTCTTACCGGCATCATCATAGGAGGCATAGGTATAGGGAAGGATACG
>JAFOIR010000153.1 GCA_017420625.1 Bacillota bacterium | reverse complement strand
GTTCAATATTGTCGCCAAAGGGGAAGAATGCATCTGAACCAAGGATCACATCGGTATTCTGAGCCAACCAGGCCTTTTTCTCTTCACGGGTGAAGACAGAAGGTTTCTCGGTGAAGGTGTTTTCCCAGACACCGTCAGCTAAAAGATCTTCATATTCATCACCGATATACAGATCGATCGCATTGTCGCGGTCGGGACGTCCGATATCCTCGCGGAAAGGCAGATTCAGTACCTTCGGAGATTGTCTGAGCCACCAGTTGTCTGCCTTCTGGCCGGCAAGCCTCGTGCAGTGGATTCGGGACTGCTGTCCGGCACCGATACCGATCGCCTGACCGTCCTTGACATAGCAGACGGAGTTGGACTGGGTATATTTCAGTACGATCATGGAGATCGCCAGATCCAGTTTGGCTTCCTCCGGAAGGTTCTTGTTCGCAGTGACGATGTTCGAGAAGAAGTTCTCATCAATGACCAGTTCATTGCGGCCTTGTTCGAAAGTCACGCCGAATACCTGTTTGCGTTCGACAGCCGCCGGTTTATAGTCTGGATCAATCTGCAGGACGCAGTAGCCGCCCTGTTTTTTCTTCTGCAGCATTTCCAGTGCTTTCGGCTCATAGCCGGGAGCGATCACACCGTCAGAAACTTCACGGCGGATCAGTCGGGCAGTCGCGACATCGCAAACATCTGAAAGAGCAATGAAGTCACCGAAGGAACTCATGCGGTCTGCACCTCTGGCACGAGCATAGGCAGTTGCAAGAGGAGTCAGCTTTTTGACGTCGTCTACCCAGTAGATCTTTTTCAGGGTATCGGACATCTCGCGGCCGATTGCAGCACCGGCGGGAGAGACATGCTTGAAGGAAGTAGCGGAGGGAAGACCGCAGACTCTCTTCAGCTCACTGACAAGCTGCCAGCCGTTCAGGGCATCCAGCAGGTTGATATATCCGGGACGTCCGTTGAGGACAGTGATCGGCAGATCAGAACCGTCTTCCATAAAGATCCGGGCTGGTTTCTGATTGGGGTTGGTACCGTATTTCAGCTGTAATTCATTCATGGCAAATTCCTCGACTTATTTGTTTTTATTGACGATACGGGTCTCATAGCTTCCGCTCGCCAGATCAATATATCGCACAAAAAGTGAAACCTTGTTGTCTTCATTCAGATTGTCCCAGACCAGAGAAGTCATCTCATCGATATCATTCGGGATCAGAGAGACGACCGTCGGCTCACCTTCGAAACTCGGCAGGGGATCGCCGTCACCGGAATAGGTGTGGATGAAACGGCCGATGCCTGCCTTGGGCTGATTGTAGGCAAAGCACTGACGAAGGGTGGAGGAGGGATCACCGTCATCGGATTTAAGGATCGACATCGCATAATTGAAGTTTCCGTTCTCAATGTGCAGGATGCCGGAAATACGAGGCGTGTAGTTCGGCGCATCGGGTTCAAAGGTCCGGGTGCGCAGTGCCTGTTCGAACGTCCACTGCTTGTCCATCAGTTCATAGATCGTTTCTGTCTGATCGCCGTTCGTAACGATCGTTTTATTGCCCAGAACACGAACCGGCGCGTAGATGATCAGACGGGGATCAGAAAGCTTGGACGGATCAAAAGCTTCAGTGCGAATACCTTCACCGTGGGTAACAAAAATACGATTTCGGGAATTCACACTGCGTCCCATGATAAAGTAAGCAGTTACCGCCTTGGTTCCGTCTTCAGAAAGACCGATAATGATTCCACGGCCAGGATAGGTGTTGCCGGAAAGTTCTCTGGCAAGATCAACAGGTTTCATCAGGTTGAAATCCTCCTATATATAATAGTAAGAAAATGTTACCATGAGACGTCAAAAAGTGTCAATGGACCAAATGCCGAAAAGCAGACGGGTGTTTTTCAAAAAGTAGATATATTATTTTTAAAGATACCTTGACAGGTGAGGTATCTCTGTGATATTATTACCTCACAATCACAAAAGGAGAAACGCCATGTCAATCACTGCCGATTTAATCCGCGGCCATACCGATACGATCATCCTGGCACACCTGCTCCACGAGAACAGTTATGGCTACCAGATCAACAAAGCCATCCAGGATAAGACCGCCGGCCAGTATGAGCTCAAGGAAGCGACCCTTTACACCGCATTCCGCAGACTGGAAGCTGCCGGATTCATCTACTCCTACTGGGGAGACGAGATGACAGGCGCCAGGCGCCGCTACTACAGTATCACCCCGCGAGGCAGGGAAGCGTACATTAGAATGAAAGCCGAGTGGGAAGAGGCCAAGACAACCATTGAGAAACTACTGGAGGATAAACCCCATGGAAAATAGAATCCGTGCCCATATGGACCAGCTCTTCGCCGGCGTTCAGCCCACCAGAGCTTCGGTCGAGCTGAAGGAAGAGATGATCCAGAATGCCATCGACAAATATCACGATCTGCTTTCGGAAGGCAAGACTCCTGAGGCTGCCTACAATATCACCATCGCCGGGATCGGAGATGTTTCGGAACTGATCGCTCAGCTCCAGATGGAACAACAGCAGTACGTACCGTTCAATCAGCAGGAAGTGGATGAAGCCGGCAAGCGCAGTGCGATCCTTAATTCCGCAGCGATCGGTCTTTACATTCTTTGTCCAGTTCCCTGCGTGATCTTCCAGAATACTTTCGGGGTGGTACTTCTGTTTCTTTTCGTTGCTGCGGCAACCTGCCTGCTCATCTACAATAAACTTTCGAAACCATACTACCGCGGCAAAGGCCAGTCGATCGTGGATGATTTCAGGATCTGGCAGAACAAGAACTCGGAGCAGCATAAACTCTATGATACGATCCATGGAGCTCTTTGGATGGTAGTTGTTGTTTTATACCTTGCCGTCAGCTTTTTGACCGGCACATGGAGCATCAGCTGGCTGATCTTTCTGATCGGTGCAGCACTTGATCAGATCCTGAGAGCCATTTTTGATCTGATGGAAGAAAAAAACAGGGGGAATTATTGATATGAAATCATCGGCTGTTATTCGTGTGATCATCTGGTCTGTTGTTGCGATCATTCTTGCTTGGGTCCTTTGCTGGAGCCTCTGGCTTCACAGCGGCGGAAGCCTGTGGGGAAGAAAGAAAGCCCAGACACCTTCCGGCAATACGATCTCATCCTCGGAGAGCTTTGAAGGACAGAATATCGAGAAAGTAAGAGTCGAGTGGGTGGCCGGATCCATTCATGTCGAACGCGGCGATGCCGTATCTTTTGAAGTCAAAGAAGCAGACGACCTGACCGATGCTCAGAAGATGTCCTATAAAATAGAAGGAAATACGCTGGTTATTCAGGAATACAGTGAGTCATGGACGTTCTCTCTGGGCTTTAACATGAATACCCTGAAGAATTACGCTTCCAAGGATCTGAGACTCGTGATCCCGACTGGCCTGGAAGAGCTGAAGATCGAGACTGTATCTGCGAACGTGGACATGGATTCCGGCATTGTGGTAGAAGAACTTGATATTGAAGCTGTATCAGCTGAAATTGATGCTTCTGAGATCAGTGCAGAGAAGATCGAGCTGGAAACAGTCAGCGGAAATATGACTTTCAGCCTGGCAGCAGCTGCTGAAAAGATCAGAGCCAATACAGTCAGCGGAGAACTGACGATTTATCTCTCGGAAGAGATCGGTTTTACTGCAGAAACGGAATCCGTCTCCGGTGACACCAATATCAACATGTCTGTCACCAACCGCGGTGATAAGACGATCCATGGTGACGGAGATATGGATATTGAACTCAATTCCGTCTCCGGAAATATGAATATTTACAAGAAATAGAAGGAAGAACAGATTTTCTTTCAGAAAAGGTTTGACAAGCCAGAAGCCCTTTGCTATAATAAGAACTCGCACGGGGCATTGGCGCAGTTGGGAGCGCGCTTGACTGGCAGTCAAGAGGTCAGGGGTTCAAGTCCCCTATGCTCCATATCATAACCGGACTCAGAGATGAGCCCGGTTTTTTGT
>JAFOIR010000016.1 GCA_017420625.1 Bacillota bacterium | reverse complement strand
GCAGGAGAAGATCAATGCTTCCGATGCAATCGTGTTTATTTATCCGGTATTCTGGACGGAAGCTCCGGCAAAACTCGTAGGCTGGTTTGACAGGGTATGGACTTATGGCTTTGCATACGGCGAAAAGACCATGAAAATGCTGGATAAAGCAGTAATTCTCTGTTCGGCGGGGAACCCCATGGAAAGACTTGAGCAGTTCGGCCTTCTGGACAGTATGAAAAAAGTCATGCTGGGAGACCGGCTCTTTGGTCGTGCCAAAGAGTTGGAATTCATTGTTTTTGACAGTACATCAAGAGAGAATGAGCAGCGGAAGAAAAACTGGGACAAGAACCTTCAGAAAGCATACGAGATAGGGTCAAACCTGTTTTAATACGATAATACAGAAAGGACAAGCAGAAAATGATCAAGGTTTACGGAATGCCCACATGTCCCTATTGCGATTATATCTATGAGCAGATCAAGGGACGCGAAGATGAGTTCGAATATATCAATATCGGTGCCAATATTCGAAACATGAGTGCTTTTACAAGGCTTCGCGACAAAAATCCGGTTTGTGACCGGATGAAAAGGATCGGGGATGTTGGAATCCCGGCCTTCGTACTGGAAGATGGTACGGTCACGATCGATCCTGCCGACGTCGGATTAATTGAATACGGCTCAGTGAATGCATGATCTCAAAAATGTGACCGGGGACTGCATGCATATTCAGATCGGTGGAGGAAAGCATGGAATTAATCAAGGCAAGTGTTAAAGATGCAGACAGGATTGCGCCGCTGGTCGCTGGGTTCAGAGTGCAGCTGAAGTCCTTTAAGGGTATCCAGTCGCAGCCTCATGTTGATGAGGGAAAAGAAGAGATCCTGGAGTTTCTGGAATCCGGTTTTCCGGTATATGTGGTGGAAGAAAACGGCGATTTCGTCGGTTATATCGTATGCCGGATCGACGAGACCTGTCTGTGGGTCGAACATATCTTTGTGCGGGAAGACTATCGAAGAAGAGGCGCTGCCACGATGCTTTTCAGGAAAGCCGAAGAGATCGCCGCGTCCATGGGAGATGATACGGTCTATAACTTTGTTCATCCGAACAACGAAAACATGATTCAGTTTCTCCGCTCGAAAGGCTATACCGTTCTGAATATGATCGAGATCAGGAAACCGTACGAAGGTGAGAAACTGACAACCACGGTCCAGGTCGGGAAGGAAGTATTTGATTACTAAAGACTGCTCCAGAAGGTAAACTATCTGGTTCATCGAGCTGAAAGACGGCACACATGTGGGCGATCTGTGCTTTAAGGGACTGAATGCGGATGGCTCGGTCGAGATCGGCTATGGAATTGTAGATGAATATCAAGGGAAAGGCTATGCGACAGAAGCCGTGGAAGCGGCCGTTGCCTGGGCTTTGGAACAGCCGGGAGTCATCCGGGTAGAGGCGGAGACAGAGCCGGATAACAAAGCATCCCAGAGAGTCCTGGAAAAATGCGGGTTTGTTCCGACCGGAACCATGGGAGAAGAAGGACCCAGGTTTTACAGAACATGAGATAGAAGCGGGCAGGAGGAGAGGACATGGATCGCAGTATACTGAAACTATTGCTTTACTTGAGTCCGTTTATATTGGCGGCCGTGCTCGGTTTAGTGGCAGGGGTGATTTCCCTGTGGGAAAAGAGCGGACCAGGAAGACGGAAACAGGCACTGAATCAAAAGCTGAGGAACAAGGATCGGGATGAAGCGATTAAACGCCTGGATCAGCAGAATAAAAAAGACAGAAACGTACTGATCCAGATCGTAAAGGACAAGAAGGATGAGACATACATCCGGGAACAAGCGCTGAAGAGACTGTCTTATGTAAAAAACCGTGATGTTTTCCGGGATCTCGCTCAGGATGGTTTTTCAAATGCGATCCTCCAGCTGGACGAAGAGCAGGATCAGGATATTCTGGTGTCGCTGGCTAAAAAAGGAAACCATACAGTTTTGGAAAAACGCCTCGCTGATATGGATGAAGATCTGCTGACCCGAGAGGTTCTTTATGATCCCGATGCATCCGGCAGTGCAAAGGAAGCCATTCTGGAGAAGCTGGAATATCCGGCCTCGAAAGAGACGATCCGGAAAATGGCGATGCAGAGTGACAGTATGTTTGCCGCCGAGGCGGCGATCAAAAGACTGCCCTATCCGGAAGAGCGCGAGACCATGATCCGGATCGCCACACAGCATTCGAATGAGTTTTGCCGAAATATGGCGATCGACAAGCTGTCCTATCCGAAGGATCGGGAGACACTGGTTCGGATCGTCAGACAGGATTCGGGGTCGCTCTGCCGGCGGAAGGCACTGGAAAAACTGCCTTATCCGCAGGAACGTGCGGTGATCAGTGAGATCGCACTGACAGAAAAAGATGAGCATGTTTTGTGGTGGATCGACCAGACACTGACCTGGCCGGAGGATGAGGCCACCTATGTGAAGGCGGTAGAATCCGAATGTCCGTTTGATGTCTATGCGGTCCAAAAGCTTTCCTGGCTGCAATATCCCGCGGCTTGGATGAAACGAGCGTTGAAAAGGTCGACCGAACCGATTCAGGAGAATATCATACCTACGCTGTTTTATGATCCGGACAGCAGGGATTACAGTGCGTGGAAATTCCATGATGATGAGACAGTTCTGAAAGGGGCGATCGTGCTGGCAAGGACCGCGCCGTCCGGTGAAGATGAAAATGTCCTGCGGTTTTTGTGTGAGAACATTCATCGGGGTATTCATACCAGAGAAGGGGAAAAAGGACTTACACAGGAGAAGATCCAAAAGCGTATTACTTCGGCCGGCTGGTCGGCGGCAGCGCTGGGACGTGTGCTGGCTGCCAGGATGTCGCCGGATGAGATCGTGTCAAATCTGAAAGCGATCAAATCCGCGATCGAGGAGTACAACGCGCAGGCGAAGGTATATACCGAAGCCTATCAGGCAGAGGTCGAAAGATATAACACAGCAGTTAAAGAATACAACGCAAATGTTTTTCGTTCCAGTTGGGCGAGACCGGTCTTTGATCAGGACCGTTCGCTTGAGGCGATGGAATATTATCTGGAAAGCGGGATCGGAGGCTTTATGCTGGAGCAGGGGAACCTGCCCCTTGCCTATCTTGTCCAGATCCTGCGGGACAATCAGAATCGGATTCCCCGTTTTATCAAGCAGGGCGTGATCATGGGACTCCTGGACTGGCTCATTCAGAACAGGACACATCCCGAAGCGGCAAAACTGCTGGAGACCGTCGTTTCCGTACGGGCGGACATCATCCGTTCGGACAGCGCACTAACTTTCTTCGAAGTCCGGGCACCCGAGGATGCCACCGGGGAAGAGTACGCCGCTTTGCTGGCGGACGTACTACACTGCGCGAATCCGTCGGTTCAGTTTGGTGATGCGTCGGAGCTTCTTCGGATCGCGGAAGCCGAAGTGCCGGGATGCATGGAGATGCTGCGGGTATGTCCGCTGCGTATCATTGATCCGGTCAATCAGCAAACCCAGGGCTTCTATCAGTTCCGTCCCTATGCGCATGCCATGTGGATCCGGTATGAGCCGCCGCTGAAGGAAGGCAAGGTCATCGAACGCTATCATGAGGTGGATGACCGCACGAAACCGCTCAGTTCCGGCCTGAACCTGCGGCTTTTCCGGGACTGCTACGCGGTGATCCCGACGATCTTCCACGAGTATCAGCATTTCAAAGGAGATCGGAACGAAGCGAGCGTATTCCTGAAGACACAGCTTTTCTCTATCGCATTTTACAGGAAATATAAACAAGCCAATGTCCGAGTGGACGGTGTGTTTGCGCAGCTGACAAGTCTTTTGGGCATGCCGCCTTCCGTGGATAAGCTCGGTGAATTCAATGGCCTTATCGAGCGTTATTACGGCAAACAGGTCGGCGAGGACGAGGCAAAACTGCGTGGCGATGCGGAGATCATGCGGCTCAACCTCGCGATCGATGCTGCGAATGCGGCCGAGACCTGGGATCCCGAAAAGAAACTGCCCAGATTGGACGATACCGGAGATGCCGAGAACCGGGATCTGATCCGCGATATCGTGATCCGCTTCGCGACTGTGCCCAAATCCATCACGGAAGAAGAGTTTCGGATGATCACGAACGGTTGATTTCTGTAAGTTCTGGATAAAGAATAACATGTAAAGGAACGCCTGTCATGGAGAATGAACGCAACTATGCGGCTTTTATCAGTTATCGGCATCTGTCTCTAGCGGTCATGGTGGGTGACAGGGAGAACGACATCCTGGCGGCTCGCGAGGCGGGCCTGGATTCGATCGGCGTTCTCTGGGGCTATGGAAGCAGGGAAGAGCTGACAGAAGCAGGGGCGACCTGTCTGGTGAAGACCCCGGCGGATGTGGAACGATTGGTAAACAAAGGGACAAAGCAATATATATTTGAGAAAATAAAGAATGATTACACCAGATATGCCGATTCAAATCGGAAAGAGAATTTGCAAGAACAGAATCACCATGGCACCGACAGTCAAGTTTACGGCGGGTGAAGATGGAATCGTAACAGATTTTTTCGTGAAACACTATTCGCTTCGTGCGGCACACGGATGCGGTTTGGTCTGTGTGGAAGCAACAGCGGTCTCTCCGGAAGGCCGGCTGTTTCCGTCTCAGATTGGGCTGTGGAACGATGATCAGATCGAAGGACACAGAAAGATCGTGGAAGCCTGTCATCCTTATGGCGTGCTGATTATTCCGCAGCTGCATTACGGCGGGCTGGGGACGCATCCTGACTGCGGCCCGCTGACTTCTCCGACAGCGGTCCTCTGGCATGCCGGAGGGAAAGAAGTCATGGCTCATGAACTGACGGTTCCGGAGATCCACCGGATCGAGCAGTGCTTTATCGATGCAGCGATCCGCGCGAAGAAGGCAGGATATGATGGGGTACAGCTTCATGGCTGCCACAGCTATCTGATCAATGATTTTGCCTCAGCCGTGAATCAGCGTACGGATGAATACGGCGGAAATACAGAGAATCGTGCCCGTCTGGGGTGCGAGATCATCTCCGGGATCCGGAAGGCCTGCGGGGAGGACTTTATCATTTCCGTTCGGACATCCGGCTATGACCCGACGGTGGAAGAAAGTATCCGGACAGCGGAGTACTATGTCCAAGCAGGATGCGATTATCTGCAGATTTCGAACGGAATTCAGGATGTCAGTGATCTTCCGCATGATGAGAGTCTGCCGTATAACCGGATCGCTTCTCTGGGCGTGAGATTCCATGAGCATTTCAAAGGGATCGTTCCGGTTTCTCTGGTCAACGGCATGCGTACACCACAGCAGGTCCGATATCTGCTGGAAAACGAACTGATCGATACCGTGGATCTGGCCTGCGGCCTTCTGGCAGATCCGGCCTTTTCAGAAGCGATCCTGTACGGAACACCGTATGTCAAGTGCTACAGCTGTAAAAGCTGTGCATGGGGGAACCACAAACATCGGTGTCCGGCACTGATGAAACGGAAGAATGAAGAATGGGCATGGTAAATGATATTTCAACGGAAAGGCTGATGCTTCGTCCGTTTCTGGAAAGTGACGCGGCTGATGTGTACGAGTATCTGGCTGAACCGGCGGTTAACTGTTTTGCCAATATGAAGCTGCATTCACTGGAGGAAGCGAAGCAGGCTATGAAAGAGCGTGTCAGCGAAAAGGAGTTTTATTTCGCGATTGTGCTTAAAGAGACTGGAAAAGTCATCGGAGAAATAGAAGCCTATCCGGAATCCGGTGAACCGCATGCGGATGAGAATGCTCCGAAAGATACTTTCAGTCCCTGCTGGATGCTGAATCAGGCCTATCAGGGGAAAGGCTATGCTTTTGAGGCGGCGCATGCATTCTTTGACTATCTGTTTACGGAAAAAGGTGCGAGGCGCATCTATGCGTATACCGAAGACAATAATCTGGCCAGTCAGCATCTTTGTGAGAGGCTGGGCATGCGCCGGGAAGGACTGTTCATGGAGTTTGTTTCTTTTGTGAACAATCCGGACGGAACGCCGCACTATGAGAACACCATGCAGTATGCTATTCTCCGTAAAGAATGGAAGTAAATGATCAAGCGGATGTCCGTCATATAAGCCATTTTTCACACACTCGCATTAAAAAAACAGAGAATTCAAGCCAATGGCTGATTCTCTGTTTTTTTTTAAACGGGAACGACTGCATCAAAGTTGTGCTGCAGTATTCAGTTGTTTATTTTGTGTCAGGAATATTGTCCCGGCGACACATTAATTGATCAGATGCTCTTTTTTAGCTTTCTTTGGCGTCATGTATATAAAGCCCCTGTCTTGCGGATACAACTCCCGATGCTTTCGGATGTAATAGGCACCTAGCGCCTGGCTGCCGTAGTCGCCACGCAGACAGCCCAGAAACCAAAACAGGCTCGCAATTGCAAAGATCGAGCAGGGGATGATGGCCAGCGCTGCAAGCGAGCCCAGTGTACCCAACGAATTGGTGCCGCTGGTGTGGGCTATCACATTTTCATGGTTGATCACCAACCCTAGAACGACGCAAATTGCAACGCTGACAATCAGGTAGAGTCCAATGCGCCGGATATCAGCCAGCCGCTGTTTCTTGCGGCAGGCGTCACAGACGCAGTCACTGTGCCATTCAACGTTAGAATATGATGTCGAATAAGTTGTGGAGCCTTTGCGTCGCTTCTTTGTTCCTGTGACGGTCTGGTGTGCCGTGATGCATTCATAAGGCTTGCCTTTGGCCTGGCCGCAGATAACGCAGACGGTATTAACTGAACTATCCATGATAAACTCCTTTTGCCTTGATAAACTATTTTTTTAGTTATCATTCATTCCAAATTCGATACTTAGAAGCTTTCTTTTATATCTGGATTCAATTGCTATTACTTCATCAGCGGTTAGTGTTTTTGGTAATATTTGCAAGATCGAGAATTGGAATCGGTGATATCGTTCGGGATAATTACAAATCAATTCTCGCATAAGTTTGTTATGTCCGTGATAGGTTTCGACGTAACAGGACCAACGACCTAAAAGACCACCACTTCCATAAGCAGAACCAACATACTGCTTTCCTGTATCTCTGTCGACAATAACAATCTTTGAAATGCTTATCTGTCAGAGCATGACGTATCAATTTAACTTTGGAGGG
>JAFOIR010000152.1 GCA_017420625.1 Bacillota bacterium | reverse complement strand
TGGGTATGCCTCTCTTGGGATTAATCGGTTCCAATCCAGCTCATCTATACTGGAAGCATTTATTATACTGCCATCTTCGCTGATCATTACAGTCCATGCATACGAATCAGAGGAGGGATCATAATCATCGCTAATCCACTCTGCCCTAAGCGCCGGACGAAGATCAGACGCTTGTACTGTAAATTGAATCATCCATACGCTTCGGCTTTCGTCAAATGAGACGCTTTTTTGTGTTGCTGCCCGTTCTGCTCTGTTGAAGTTGTAGATTTCCGACAGTAGGAATTCTGCCATATCGGTCACGTCCTCTTCTGTCAATAAACGGGGTGGCGTGTTCTCTGCTTCTGACGGAGCAGAGAAGATGGAATTTCCATACAACCAGCATTCAAAAGATTCGTCAATTTCACTGTCATTCGCATCCGGATTTTGAATTCGATACAGAACTGCATATACTGTGCGCAAATCTGGTGATGGATATTCCTCTTGTTGCAAGACAGACGGGTTTAATTGGGAACGTATAGTTTCTCCGAAAATGCTGTCAATCAGTTGTGTTGCAGCCCGCTCTCTTTCTTCATTACTTTGACTTTCGTCCATGCAAGTCAGGTAAAGCTCGTTGTCCGCTGATATAACTCCAGAATCAATCATCAGATCAATCAGTTTCATTTTATCTTCCATCTTCCAGTCGGTTCCGATCAGAATATCAGCAGCTTGATCCATACGAGGTTTAATCCACTCATAAATGCCAACCGCAATGGCGACAACAGTAATCAAAGACATTATTGTTACAAACACTACCGCTACGGTTAGTTTTTTCTTCACTGTTGTTTTTTCTCCTTTTAAAATGCGTTGCATTAGGAATGGATCTGCCTGAACGCCAGAAAAGCAGTGATCAACAGCTTGCTTAATGTTATCGTGCATCCTGTCTTCAGTCACGCTTCTCCCTCCCTTAATACTGTTCTTAGCTTGTCACGTGCAAATTTTAGCCGTTTTGAGACCGCTGGCTGGGAAATGCCCAATGCTTCAGCTATTTCCTGAACCGTCAGATTGTGATAGTAATACATAAGGATGACCTGCCGTTGCTTAATCGGAAGATCCAATACGGCCGTCATCAGGCAAAAATCAATATCCTGTGGATCAGAAACAGGTTCAGGCAAATCATCCAGAGAGATATGCCGGTTGATCAGGCGAAACCAATTACCACGTCTGATATCCTTGCAAACATTCATGGCAATACGCATCAGCCATGTTTTCTCACTGCATTCCTCCCTGAAAGCAGGCAGTGCTTTGTACGCTTTTATAAATGTTTCCTGTACTGCATCTTTGGCTAAATCAGCATCACCCAAAAGCGTACAGCATGTCCGCTGCAAAGAGTTCTGCCATGCATTGATCATTTGATACAATTTCTCTTCTGTGGTTTTGTCCGGCGCCTTGACATTTTCCACACGCATCTGCCTCCTTTCATCATATTAGACGAACATTTTTCGCGAAATATAACCTTGACAATTGGCCCTCGCTCATCGCCAGCATCGCTTATTTGCTCATTTGCTGCTCATTTTGCTTATTTGCGATAATTGGCCTCTCGATGCTGGGCTTTTTCAGAGCAGCTATCTTAGTGCCACCGCATTGTTATACATGATTTTTTCTTGTTGGGCAAAGGATGAAAAGAGCGTGCTACCCTATTCTTATGCGAAGATATTGTTGCTTCAAATGCTCTCCAGATTCAAAGTTTTTTCCTTCTTCGAATTTGCTGGATCTGCGCTGAGTATTATTGCTTCAGCCTTCTCTTTTTCCTTCGGCTTCAGCTTCCTTGTGCGAACCAGGGAGAGCAATGACTTGTCAGTCTCTGTAGTGCTTATAGCCAGATCCAGTTCACGAACCTTTTTGCCGGTTCCCTTTTCAATATTTCGAACAATCCTTTTCTCTATTTCAGGCCGAATCTCAAGGCGCTTTTCTTTAACATATTCAGGATCATATTCTTCGGCTTCCAGGGAAAGATCAACGTAATCCTGTTTCTCTTCTTCTATTCTGGATTCGTTGTCTTCAATTGTCTGGGCAGCATCGGTAATCCTTTCCTGTAAGCGCGTGATTTCCGTGCTGATCTCCTTCATACCGGCAACATCTGTCTTCCTGAACCATGACATGATTTCTTTTTCCTGTGCAGTCAGATCCCTGACCACGGATTCCTGATCGTTGATTTTCCTGTCCAGTTCCTTGTGCCGGAAAACATGGATTGGGGAAAGACTGTTTTTCTCCTCAATCATGCTTTTCAGTTTTTTACGTTCTTGAATCTTCCGAGTATGGATTCTCTTGTAATCACCGTACCGTGTTTCTATTTGGTTCAGCTTGTCCGTCATGCTCTGTTTTGCAGTACGGTTATGTGTGATATGATAATACCGCTGAATGATATTCGCGCGTACTGTTTCCATTTTTCTCGCAAGGTTAGTGATTGCTTCCTTAACCGGAACGGTCAGCTTTTTGATCAGCGTTTTCAGTTCGCGGATCAGCCTGTTATCATGCCTGATCTGCCGGTTCAGTTCGCAGCGATCAGACACCTCACCTTTTTTCTCCATGATCCTGGCAACAACACCCTCATGGATTGTGGGTTTTTCATCAAGCCCCCGCTCTACGTGACTGCGGTGATCAATCCGTTCTTCACTCCCGGCGTGTTCCAGATGATGATTGACAATATCTTCCCAGGCAATACGCCATTTCTGTAACTGTTCTTCACTGTTCCATCTGGCAGTAATTGGATTCTGCCGTCCGTATTTCGTGCTTTTCGCATACTTGCTGGCCCGTTCATATCCATGTGCTTCGCCTTCGGTGGTCGGCATGTATACTTTTTTCTTTCCGACCAGATACGGATACTGTTTCTGCCATCCGTCATTCCGGGCTTCTTTGAATTCGGCGGCAGTGAAACCGCGCTCTTCTCCGTTCCGGATGCAGATGTATTCCTTTTCTGTTTTATGCTGCCAGGTTCCGTCCGGGTTCAGCGGACGCAGGGTGGTCATGATATGCGCATGGGGATTGTGACCGTCCGTGTCATGGATCGCTACATCCACACACATGCCGTCGGATACAAACTGAGTCTGGGCATATTCCGTCAGCAGGGGAATCCATTCATCCTTGCTCAATTCAACCGGCAGCGCGACAACATGCATCCGAGTCAGCCGGTTGTCTTTGGATTTCTCCGCTGACTCGACAGCGTTCCAAAGGGTTTCCCGGTCCTGCCATTCTGGAGGGGCCATGGGCGGCAGAAAGATCTGCTCCCAGACCAGTCCGCCTTTCCGGGTATAATCATGCTGAACGCCGTCATAGTCATTGTACACGACGGAACAGCTGATATAGGCAGAGGAAGCACAAGCGGATTGTCCGCTGCCGCGGCTTCCGATGCTGACAGCATTATGGTAAATTGCCATCGATAACGTTCTCCTTTCCGGCTCCGCAGAGCCTGTTTCTGCTTCTCTTTCAAAAGAGAAGTGACTGGATGCCCGCAGGCATCCATACCCCGGCAAAGCTGCCGGTGGCAGGTTCGCAAAACGCGGTTGACAGGCATGAGCATCATGCCGGCTGCATATTTCCCATACTGATTGGAATCTGCATGGGAAATGTACGTCAACCGCGCAGCCGATGACCGACATGCCCGCAGGCAGGGCGGCATTGGCTGAAGGCGTCCGCAGACGCCGCATCCCCCTCGGAGAGCGCACGGCTGCCGAAGGCAGTACCACCACCCGCAAGCGGGTGGTGAGTAAGTGCGCCCTTCGGGATTTTTAAAAGAGGCACCCGACTTTCGCCGGATGCCCCGTGGCCCGTTTCCTGACTTTCATCAGGCCCCAAGCTTGTTTTCCAGTACATGCTGCAACGCCTCCAGTTCCATTTCCTTCGCTTCAGGATACGCTTTCTCGAGGATCGCGCCTTCCTGAATCAGCCGCCTCGTCCGCAGGTTCCGCTCCCTTTTCCGGTCACGGTTTTCTGCCTGCTCCAGCCGATGCTGCGCCTGAATCCGTTCCTTTTCCGGATCAGACGAGTGGACCACACTGGTACTCATGGTTCTTTCCTCCTTTCCTGCCTGCATCAAAGTGATGCAGGATCATGTTTTTTCTGCATCAGACTGCATCAGCCTGATGCAACGTGATGCACACTCACATATCAATGAACTTCATATCGAGCGTGCTCTTGCTGAAATCCGGGTTGGCCTCATTCGGAACAGGTTTCCCGGGAACAGAGACAGGCGGATTGTTTTTCACACCTGTAGTCTGCCCGGAGGCAGGAGCGCTGGCGGCATATCCGGAAAGATATGCCGGAAGCTTTTCCCACAGGTTTTCCAGAACGATTGAAGCCGCTTTTTCAGCAATGCGGGACGCATCCTTGTCAGACAGCTCCGCCGGACGGCTTGACTGAGAAGTAAGCATCTCAGTCACAATCCGTCCTTTGGGCTGATGCGTCTTTTCATGGATGGCGTCAATCCTGTCAAGCAGGATCTTTTCCGCTTCATACCGATCATTCAGGCGAACGGTGATGGCGTGTTTCATTTCAGCTCACTCCGATCGATACGGCTTCCGTTGCCCTTTTCCAGAGCAAAACCTCTGCCATGTATTCGAATCCCTTGGCAGAG
Organism: Bacillota bacterium; assembly: GCA_017420625.1. Next base: position 7,924 of record JAFOIR010000152.1, on the reverse strand, counting down.
GCACACAGATCATCTTCGAAGATCACTGAAGCGGAATCATACGCGCCGAAGTTTTTCACCAGGCATCCGCCGCCTCCGACCACAAACAGCTTCATGAGCCGGGGATCATACCCGTGGGAGCGGAGTGAATCAAACAATCCGGCAACATACCTGGTTGCAATGTTGTCCAGATCCGAAAGGCATTCCCGTGGGAGATTCGCTTTCTTCGTCCGGAGAAACTGTTCAATGGTTTCATCCGGCAGATCCAGGCCGTAGGCGTCCATCAGCCGCTTTTTCATGGACAGTACGCACTGATTCACACCCAGCTTCTCCGTCCAGGAAAACCGTTCATCGGGTTTTCCGTTCTGGAAGCGCATGATGTTCATCGTGCCGTTGCCGATGTCAGCCATCATGACCAATCCGCTGAAGAACTGGAATCCATTATGCTGCTTATCATCATCAATACGACGGATAGCAGCGGAATAGCCCTGGGGAAAGACCAGGCAGTCAGAGAAATGAATGCGATAGTCTTTCTTCCGGAACGTGAACTGTACATCCTGATTCTTCAGCATATACTCGCGGTAGTCTTTCTTCTGGCGTTTCGTCCAGGTGGTCGGAAGTCCGACAGCCAGAATCACATTAGCATGGGTGATGTTTGCCACACTCAATTCACAGGCGACAGACGCCAGCGTCAGAATGTAGAAATCATCATCCTCGGTTTTATCATCGATGAAAGGCTTATGGCCTTCACCGATCCGATACCAGACCCCATTGTATTTCAGGATGTCTCCCTCAAACATGGGCTCGGTATCCATGGCAGTCAGTCCGGTCGGATAGAGGGACCCTGCCGTTTTCATATTCCCGTAACCGGCGTCAACGCCGATAATCAGGGAGCTTCCATACTTCTTCATAATCAAAAATCCTTTCATAATAAAATTGCCCTCGTAACCTCCGGGGCGGGATAAAGGGTTGTCAGGCAGCCATAGCCTGAGCAGGGGGTGCAGCCTTCACGGCTGCGTGATCGATTGCTTCCAGGAACTTCTTTCCTTCTTCGCTTTCGAAGAAGTTCTGCATTCTCGGGAGCATAACCCGGGCCAGGCGATCAATCACCTCATCCGGAATAATCATCTCACTGCGGTTACCAGTCTCTTCCATGGGCATCCCTCCTTTCTTTTCAGTAGTTCGGTCGAGTTGGTTTACCGAAGGATCTCGGTATCGATCCGATTTTTCTTTTTTTGCCGCTCCCCCTTGCTCTCTCCGGCAGGACACCTTGGTTGGCTCGGTACCGGCCCCAGTGGGGCGCTCTCCTCCTAAGATAGAGGGATCATCGCGGTTTCGAGAGGTTCGGGACGGCTATTCAGCTGGGAAGGTTCGTATGCCCGGGCGCGTATGAACGCCTCGGACACATTGAATTTATTACTTTTGAAGGCCGATTTGCGTATGTTCCAGAGGTTGGAAAAGCGCACAAAAAAGAGCCTCTTTCCACGCTCTTGGAAAAATGCTACAATAGCGGTGGAATAAGGCTCCGGAGGGATTTTGATGCAAGTAAAACTGACAATACAGGAAAGACTGAAGGATCTGCGGTGTGAGCGGAAACTGACGCTGGAACAGTTGGCAGAGAAAACCGGCCTGTCCAAATCAGCGCTGGGCAATTATGAATCGAATGACTTTAAGGATATCAGCCCGTTTGCTATTGTAAAGCTGTCCGAATATTACGGCGTGTCAACGGATTATCTGCTTGGGCTGACAGAAAACAAAGACCGGGAGGGCGGCGATATTGCTGAACTGCATCTGAGCGATGACGCACTGGATACGCTTCGCACAGGCAAATTCAATCATCGGCTTCTGAGCGAAATGATCACGCATAATGGGTTTCCACGGTTAATGACAGATATGGAAATTGTAGTGGATCGCATTGCGGAAATGCGGGTTCAAAGCATGAATGTAGTGTTGGAAGCAGCGCGGCAGGAAGTAATTTCCCGTCACAATCCTGACGAGAACGATCTGCATATGCGCACAATAGAAATGGCTATGCAGCTTGATGAAGAAAGCTTCTTCAGCCATGTCATGCATGAAGATCTGGATGCGATTGTGCACGACATCCGGGAAGAACATAAGACGGACTCCATGACAGCGGACGAAGGAAGTATTCCTACTGCCGACGACATTCAGAAAAATATCCAGATGGCGATGGACGGTAAAACCGGCGCGGAAGTCCTGGCAAAGCAGTTCTGCGAAGCCATGCAGATCCCGAGGGAAAAAGTGTCTGAAAACGAAATGATAATGCTGGTCAATCTACTCGGGAAATCACCGCAGATAAAGAATCTGGACAGTAAGAGAGGTAAAACACAACCGCAGCATGGAAGGGGAAAATGTAGAAAAAGATGATAAGTATTTTGATTTGCAGAAAATGCAACGGTATTCATTATATTGCAAAAAGAAACGTTCTTCTCTGAAACATGGAGAAACAAAAGGAGGTACAAGCCATTATCTTTGAGATTATTTCTTTTTCAGAACTACAATCCATTCTGATTAATGGATATAGTTTTGATCGTGAGCGGAGTATTTAGTAACAGAGTCTAACGCAAATTAGCAAGGAGGCTATGGAGGAGAAACATGACAAAACGCTGGTTGTTTTTGTTTGTGATGGTTATTTCAGTAATGCTTTTTGCTTTAGCAACAGGAGAAATGGATGAGTTTGAATTCTTTGAAATGGAATTGGTGTCTTTTGATGCAAATGACAGTTGGGATTGGGGAAGTGCACATTCCCTGACGTCTTATTCCTGGGCTTATGCCGGAGTGGATGATGAAACAGCTGATCAGATAGAGGGCTATCAGGAACAATGGCAAAAGATTCTTTTCCGCCTGGAATTCACTATGAAGCCACAGGTGCCTGATGATTACTATGATGTGATCAGAATTACTGATTTCAGGATCAACAACTGTCAGGATATTCAAATCTATCCCCGCTATTCTTATTTGTCTGGTGCAGAATGTAATTTTATTGATATTGATGCGGAAGAGCTGAAACAGAAGCCTTGCTGCATCTGCCTTGAAGCCATAGCAAAACGTGAAGCGGCAGGAAAGGGAGATCTTATTTCAAGGATTCAAAGCGCGGATCTGGTCTGCAATATTGAATTTCAGCCGGAAACGAGTTTCAGATATAAACGGATGTTATCAATCAACACAAATAAAGCTGTGCGGGAAAAACGTTATATTGATGATGGCATCAAAGCATACGTTAAAGAAATAAGTCCAATCGATCCATCACGTCTTCCCGTTACAGATGTTCTCGTTGATGCCGGGTCAGATGACTGGCAACCGGTGGATCTGACAAACAAGACTGCCTATAAGTTGGTAATTGGTTTTGAAAAACAGATGCCCTATGCTGTCTTTTGCCTCGAAATCGGAACTAACAGTCCATGGATACAATTGCTTCCGGCAGACGAGATTGGAAATATAAACAGGTATGACACCTGTCAGAATGGCAGAGAAACAGAGATGGAGATGATCCTTGTCTGTGACAATCACAACATGCCTGAACAATCACCTGAGAGTCTTTTGCCCTGCCTGTTTCTTGAGTTTTCAACAGAATGCTTTGGTGAAAACGAACTTAACGGAACGCCTGCAAATGGGGTTTATGGTATCAGGTTTCGGGAACCTTTGAAATACAATTGATCATATATGGAGCAGAAACCGGCTGAACTGAGCTGTGTCTTCTGATGAAGGGGAAACTAAGAAATGCAAAGATTCAAAGCATGGTGCGTTCTCATTTGTTTAATCTCTATCATATTCCTATTTATTTATTCTCTTTCCACGGCTGAAGACGTGTCCACAATACGTGTTTTCTATGCCGATTCATGTATTACTGATGCGGATAACTGGCAATACAGTTATATTGTTGGAAATGAAAAAGGCTATGCTGCATCGCCTGATATTCAACAATGGATAAAAGATATTGATCCTGCAGCCATTCGTCAGGTATCAATCTCATCTGATCATTTTTTAGTCTTGTTGGATGACAATAGTGTCCTTGCTTATGGCAATAATGATGACGGGCAATGCAATACACAGGATTGGAAATGCTCATCTATATGTTCCGATATTATGTGTTCATATGGAATCTCAACAGATGGGACAATCCTTTATTGTGGCATGGAAGATGATAATGGCGTTAAGGATTGGAATGACATTGTTCAACTATCAGTGGATTATTCTGTTGTTGGGAGAAACCATGATGGAGTAGCTTTTTTCTCTAACAATTTATCCATAACTCCGCCCAAAGATGTCCGGGAAATCATAACTAATGGGCTTAAAATAGCATGGCTTGATACTCAGGGTCGGGTGTTTGTTGAGGGAATTGACAGACCTAATAGTAAAGAATTGGAATGGACGAACGTAAATGAATTGGCCTTTGCTTGTACTCATTTTCTATGCGGCCTGGATACAAAAGGCAAGTTGCTTCTCTATGGTTTTCCAAACAAGGAAGTAGTTCAAGAGAAACTAAAAGATGTAGAAATAGAACACATTTTCCGCAATGGGTTGATTGACAAAAACGGGGATATTTATCTGTTTGATCTTGTATATACCCCTCGCCTTATTGATAAGCTATAATGTTTGTATGCAAGTTTTTATATAAGCTATTGAAACCCCTTCATTTCTTTCTTTTTTTGTTCCCTTGCTTTTTGCTTGTTCCTCCTCTCCTTTTAGTTTCTTCAGTCGTTTTTGCATATATTGAAAAAATTACTATATACTTTACCCTCTTGACACAATCACGGTATACCGTTATATTATCGTTGAGGGGGGTTATACTGATGATTGTGAATGATCTCATGGAGCAATATGGTATGACAAAATACCGTCTGTCTCAAGATACTCATATACCATATATGACAATAAATGATATCTGCAATGGAAAAACCAGTTTGGGAAAATGTAATGCGGAAACAGTTTACCAGATAGCAAAGGCGTTCAATGTTACCGTAGAGGAATTGCTTGAAGCGGCCAAAGAACAACGTTGCTCTTTTTCTATATTTAAAAGTAATGTATGCCATCGACTTAAGGAATTAGGAGATATAGATTTCCTTTTGCAAACACTATCGAATGATGATATCCGACGGTACTATGAAAAAGCATGGTATCCAGAATGCCTATATCTGTTGGCGATGGTTGACTATATCAGTCGCCTGAATCAGATTTCTTTATGCAGTGATTATGATGATTTACGCAGCATGAAGCTGTCTGAAAAAGTTTATCCTTCTGGTGTTTTGGCATTGGCTTTAGCGGAGAAGAATGATGCTCCAAAGGAAGCAGCGTGGAAGGAAGCTATTCCAGAGTTTAAACGGTTTAACATCGTAGAAAATGAGGTGCGCAATGTTATCTGATGACAGCAAAGTATTCACCAAAGATAATATCAATTTGTTCTTCCGGGATCTTTCCAAGGAGTATAAAAGGCTTGGTGGGAAAAACACTCCTGTGGAAATCATATTAATTGGAGGAGCTGCGATTATTGAAAGTTATGGCTTCAGAGAAATGACTACTGATATTGATGCCGTCCTTCCGGATGTATCAATTATGAAAGAAGCAATAAATCGTGTTGGTGATATGCATGATCTTCCGAATGGCTGGTTAAATGCTGATTTTATGAAGACTGCTTCCTGGTCACCTAAACTGAGACAGTATTCAGTTGCATACAGAACATTCAATCAAGTGCTGAATGTTCGTATGATAACAGGAGAATACTTGATTGCAATGAAGCTTCGGTCTGGGAGACAGTATAAAAACGATCTTTCTGACATTATTGGAATCTTAGCAGAACAAAAGCGGATGGGAAATCCGATATCAATGGAGCAGATTGAACTTGCTGTTACCAATTTGTATGGTGGATGGGATGATTTTTCCGAAGAAGCAAAACAATATATCCAGCAGATTCTATCAATTGCTGATTATCAAAAGGCTTATGAAACAGTAAGAAACAGTGAGATTCAAACAAGTATCAGTTTGGTACAGTTTCAGGAAGCGTATCCTGGGATTTTGTCTCAGGACAATCTTCATTCTGTGATCGAAAATGTATTTCAACGTAAAGAAAAAAGATCCTCAGTGCTTCAGCAACTACAAGAATTGAAAGCATCTGAAGAAAAAAGCAAAAAGAAAAACACTAAAGCACAGGATGAAACATCATTATGATGCCAATTGATGGCATAATAAATGGCACTAATGGCATAATAAACCAGAACCGAGGTGAAGAATCGATGAATGCTGTAATCTATGCGCGGTATTCCTCTGACAGTCAGCGAGAGGAAAGCATTGAGGGTCAGATCCGGGAATGCACAGAGTATGCAAAGCGTAATGGCATCACGATTCTTGGTACCTACATTGACCGTGCCCTTTCAGCGCGTTCCGCGGATCGCCCTGAATTCCAGCGGATGATCAAGGATGCGGAAAAAGAATTGTTTGAAATCGTTTTGGTCTGGAAACTGGACCGTTTTTCCCGTGACAGGTATGACAGCGCATATTATAAACATATCCTGAAGAAGCACGGGATCAAAGTGGTATCCGCAAAAGAGAATATATCAGAAGGCCCGGAAGGTATCATTCTGGAGTCCATGCTGGAAGGGATGGCGGAATACTATTCAGCAGAATTGTCTCAGAAAATCAAGCGCGGACAGATGGAAAACGCCCTCAAGGGAAAGAACAATGGCGGTCAGGTGACTCTGGGATATCGGACAGGTGCTGATGGGGTGCTGGAGATTGATCCGAAAACCGCGCCGATTGTGAAAGAAATCTTCCAACGCTATGATGATGGGGAACTCATGAAAGATATCGTTGATTCCCTGAATAGCCGCGGATTGCTGACAGCAGCAGGGAAACCATTCAGGATTGCCAGTCTGGGAACTGTGCTGAAAAACAGGAAGTATCTGGGCGAGTATCACTACGGAACGATCTGCATTCCGGACAAACTGCCGGTGATCATTGAAAAAGACCAGTTTGAACGTGTTCAGCAGCGCATGGAAAGTAATCGGCACGCTCCCGCAAAAGCAAAGGCGGATGAAGAGTACCTGTTGACAACAAAGCTCTTCTGCGGCAAATGCGGAAAGATGCTTGCGGGAGAAAGCGGAACCAGTCGGACTGGAGCCAAACATTATTATTACAAGTGTGCCGGAGCTAAGCATGAACACAGCTGCAAGCTGAAAGCCATCAAGAAACAGCTGATTGAGCGGGCAGCGGTGATCATCACGGTCGATAAGGTTCTGTCAAAAGACGAAACGATCGAACGGGTTGCGGATAGCATTGTGAAACTGCAATCCAAAGAGGACACGACGATCCCGGCACTTCGGGAGCAACTGAAAGAATGTGAAAAAGGCATTGAGAATATGCTGAATGCCATTCAAGCCGGAGTGCTGACCCCTTCCACAAAGGAACGGCTTGACCAACTGGAAGCCCGGCGCAGTGATCTGAATGTCAGCATCATGCAGGCAGAACTGACCAGACCGAAATATACGAAGCTGCAGATTGTAGAATGGATCAGTCAATTCAAGCATGGCGACCCGAATGATCTGAATTATCAGAAACAGATCATTGACATTTTCCTGAATAGCATATATGTTTATGATGACAGGTACGTATTCACGTACAACTTCCACAGCGGAACGGAAACAATTCCCAGGGAAGCGGTAGAAGAGGCATTTGGTTCGGATTTGGCTCGTCTTGCTCCACCACCACCCTTGAGGCAGACGCTTCAAGGGTTTTCTTTTGCCTGTAAGGCCCAAATTCTTCTTTTTCTCTCCGGGGTGGTTCCAAAGGTCGCCTGACGCAACCTCCGCGTGCTGTACGGCAGCATGAATCAGCCCCAGCTGATCTGGCGGTTCGCCAGCCCTGAGCAGTAAACCCGGATGGAACGGAAAAACCGCCGGTAAGCCCGGCGGCCTGAGAAAAACAATCGAAG
>JAFOIR010000151.1 GCA_017420625.1 Bacillota bacterium | reverse complement strand
TTCCATCCTGCGCCGCGCCGGTGGAAAAAGTACCGCTGTACTTTGTTTTGTCAGCTTCAAAAGAACCTTCTCCTTCCGGGAGAAAACCGGCGATCGGTCCGGTATAGGAGCCACTAAGCGGCTGAGCAGAGATCGTAATGCTCACGGGGAGCTTGGTAACGCTGCCCGTTCCGGTCGGTACACCATTTTCAAAGGATCCGTCATATAAAAGGTTCTCGCTGGTAAAGGACCCGGTTCCGGTCAGTTTGCCGGAGACGATGTCACCCTGATAGATACCCGTGTATTCGGAACCTGAGAACTGGACGGTCAGCGGATAACCGCCAACCGTGCCGGTATCTGCTTCAATGCCCTGAAAAGTGCCCTTATAGATCAGTTTTTCTGCTTTGAACCTGCCTTCACCTTCAGGAATGCCCTCATTCAGTGTACCGGTAAAATATCCGGCAAACTCCTGCCCGGCTATCTGCACGCTCAGTGCATGGTCGGTCACGCTTTGCTTTTTGGGACCGGCTGCAAAGGACTGCTCTTCGACTTCTTCCGTTTCAAATTTATCTTTTTTTCCTGAACTTTCCGGAGTTGCCTGACTGCAGGAAATCAGCAATACCGCACAGAGAACACAGGAAAAAAATACCAGTATCCGTTTCGTCATGAGAAAATTTCCTTTCATGGAATACTTGAAAAAAAGTATATCATATGCCCGGTCCCCGGTAAAGACAGGGCGTATGACTGATTCGGAAACAAAGAAGTACAGATTTTCTTCTTGACTTTAAAGTACGAGTGTGATATTCTGTGTCTACTTGAAAAGCGATGACGAAGACGATCGAAGGTAAGAGTTTTCAGAGAGCTGCCGGGTGGTGTGAGGCAGCAGCGAATCCTTCAGGATCCATCACTTCCGAGCTGGAGGTCCGAACCTTATCGGTGTAGACGCCTCCCGTTGCATAGTTATGCTTCCCACGTTACGGGATAGGGCTTGTTGGAGCCTGAAGCGGCAGCGTTTGCTGCAATTTGAGTGGTACCGCGGTTAAATATCGCCTCAAGGAGACTTGAGGCTTTTTTTTATGCAATTGAAAGGAAAAAGACATGGTAGTTCAAGCGGAAACAACAACCAATAACCAGCTTCTGGAGATCGCCAGCCGTATCCGTGAGATGCGTTGGATCTCCGGACATTCGAAGGATGAAATGGCCCATCTGACCGGGGTTTCTCCTGAAGAATATTCCTCTTATGAAGAAGGCCTTGCTGACCTTCCGTTTACTTTTCTTCACAAGTGTGCCCTGGCTTTTGGTGTGGACGTCACGCAGCTGGTCGAAGGTCATTCGGCCAAGCTGTCCAGCTATACGCTCACCAGACGCGGCACAGGTTCTCTGACCGCCAGTGAGGAAGGCATTACGATTCAGAACATGGCCTCGATGTTCCGTGGAAAGCTGGCAACGCCGTATTGGGTTACCTATCAGTACTCTGATAATGCTCAGCATGAAACCATCCATACGACAACCCATGCCGGACAGGAATTTGACCTTGTCCTGAAGGGAACGCTGCGGGTAAAAGTCGGCGAGCATGAAGAGATCCTGCACGAAGGAGACAGCATCTACTACAACAGCTCCACACCGCATGGCATGATCGCGGTGGACGGAAAGGACTGTACCTTCCTTGCCATGATCATGGCGACGACAGAAGCGGAAGCTTCACCGGGAGTTACGCAGGAAGTCGCACGCAAACAGGCAACCAGTGAGATCGCCAAGGAATTTGTGGATCCGGAAGAGGATGAACAGGGCGTCCTTAAGTCCCTTAAGTTCAAGAACACGGAGCGCTTCAATTTCGCATTTGATGTCGTGGATGCCATGGGCCGCAAAGATCCGGAGAAACTCGCGATGATCCATGTTGCGAATGATATGACCGAGAGAAGATTTACGTTCAAGGATATCAAGGACGGATCGTCTCAGGCGGCGAACTACTTTACTTCACTGGGCATCAAGCGGGGAGACCGTGTCATGCTGGTGCTCAAACGTCATTATCAGTTCTGGTTCTCGATCCTGGCGCTGGCCAAGATCGGCGCGGTTGCCATCCCGGCAACCAACCAGCTGCTGGAACATGACTTTACCTATCGCTTTGAAAAAGGCGGCATCAGTGCAATCGTCTGTACCGGTGACGGCGGTACTGCCGAGCAGGTGGAACTGGCTGAGAAGACCTGCGGCATTACCCTGAAAAAGATCATGGTGGAAGCAGTCCCGGGGACTCTCAGAGAAGGCTGGCATGACTTCAATAATGAATATAAACTGTTCTCCCGCCGCTATGTGCGAGAAGCGGGTGCACCGGCCGGATCCGATCCGATGGTTGCCTTCTTCTCCTCCGGTACGACCGGTTATCCCAAGTTGGTCACCCATAGCTATAAATATGCGCTTGGTCATTATGTGACCGCCAAGTACTGGCACTGGGTCGAAAGAGACGGCCTGCATTTCACGATCTCCGAGACCGGCTGGGGCAAAGCACTCTGGGGTAAGCTCTATGGCCAGTGGCTGTGTGAAGGTGCGATCTTCGTTTATGATTTCGACCGCTTCGATGCGGCTAAGATCCTTCCGATGTTCGCAAAATACAACATCACGACCTTCTGTGCACCGCCGACTATGTACCGCATGCTGATCAAGCAGGATCTGTCACAGTATGATCTGTCTTCGATCCATCATGCGACGACTGCCGGTGAAGCACTGAATCCGGAAGTGTTCTATCAGTTTGAGAAGATGACCGGTCTTCGCATTGCCGAGGGCTTTGGTCAGACAGAAACAACGCTGACGATCGGCAATCTGACCGGTACGGTGCTCAAGCCCGGTTCCATGGGCAAACCTATCCCGGATTACGGTGTCACCCTGCTGAAGGACGGCGAGGAAGTACCCGATGGTGAAAACGGCGAGATCTGCATCAAGGCAGACCGCAGTGATCCGAGACCGGGTCTGTATCTTGGCTACTACGGTGACGAAGAGATGACGGCCGGAGCCTGGCACGATGGTTATTATCATACCGGCGATCTGGCCTGGCGTGATGAGGATGGCTACTTCTGGTATGTCGGGCGTGCGGATGACGTCATTAAGTCTTCCGGCTATCGGATTGGTCCGTTCGAGATCGAAAACGTCATCATGGAACTTCCGTACGTTCTGGAATGTGGCGTATCCGCTGCGCCGGATGAGGTACGCGGACAGGTCGTCAAAGCTTCGATCGTACTCGTCAAGGGCAAAGAAGGTACAGAAGAACTGAAAAAAGAGATCCAGAACTACGTCAAGAAGCATACTGCACCGTATAAATATCCCAGGATCGTGGTCTTCCGTGATGAATTGCCGAAGACGATCAGCGGCAAGATCATCCGGAACAAGCTGTAAGGGTGGAACGGATGGAAGAGAAAAAGAGTTTTCCTGAGTTGTCATCGATCCGGCGTCTGACTCTCTTTGCCGGACATTACGGAAGCGGAAAGACGAACATTGCGCTGAATTATGCGCTTTGGCTGAAAAAGCATGCGCCTTCGTTATCTGGTGAGGGAACAGCCGCCCCTTCTGTGACTGTGGCAGATCTGGATATCGTGAACCCGTACTTTCGTACGCAGGATTCTGCGGAATGGCTGGAAAAAGCCGGTATCCGACTAATCGTTTCTCAGTATGCCGGTACGAACCTCGACGCTCCTGCGATGCCCAAGGAAACGTATGGGCTGCTGGCGGATCGTACAACTTACGGGGTACTGGATATCGGCGGAGATGATCGCGGTGCACTGGCACTTGGCCGCTATACTGACGAGATTCTGGAAGAGGGCAATTACGAGATGCTTCTGGTCGCCAATCAGGCAAGACCGCTGACCCGCAGCGCTCAGGCGACGCTGGAAGTTGCCGCTGAGATCGAAGGAGCCTGCCATTTGCCGTTTACAGGTATTGTGAACAATACGAATCTTGGACCTGAAACCAGCCCGGAAGAGGTGATGGCTTCCATTGCTTATGCTAAGGAGCTTTCACGTCTGTCTGGACTGCCGATCCGAATGACCTGTGTGCGCCGTGATCTTTATGATGAGTTGAAAGAATCGATCCCGAATCTGTTCCCGCTGGATCTGCAGAAGCTTTACTACATGCTGAATGACTGATTTTTTCTAAAAAAAGGACCTTTGAACAAGATTTTGTTCATAGGTCCTTGTCTTTCTTGAACATACGATTACGGAGCAGATACGGCCGTACCCAGAAGGCCGATCTCAGCAGCATGCATCTTCATGCCTTCGATGACGATGGCAGAAACTTCCGATACTTCCATACCGAGAAGATCACAGCCTTTCTGGATCGTTTCACGATTGCATTTAGCGGCAAAACGTTTATCTTTAACTTTCTTCATAAAGCTTTTCAGTTCCAGATCCGTGATTCCGTTCGGACGCATCCGGGCACAGGCCTGGACGATGCCAGTCAGTTCATCCACCGTGAACAGACTTTTTTCCATGGGTGTTTCCGGTTTGACATCTGTGCAGATCTCCCAGCCATGGCTCAGGATCGCACGAATATCTTCCGGATCTACTCCGGCTTTAAGAAGCGGTTCTTCGGTATGTTTCAGATGTTCATCAGGATACTTCTCATAATCATAATCATGCAGATAACCGACCGCTTTCCAGTGTTCGGGATCTTCACCAAAATGTCTGGCCATAGCCTCCATGGCATAGCAGACATTCAGAGAATGAATGATCAGGTGTTCTTCTGTAATTTGCGGCGCAATCAGTTCTTTAGCTTTTTCAAACGTCAGTTCCATAAACATTCCTCTTTTCTGCTGAAAAATCATGCCCTGATAGTGTAGCATTCCTCCGGAGGGATTGCAAGATACAAACCTGCCTGAATGGGAGAAGGATACGGCTTGAAGTGAAATAGGAAAAAGTGTAAAATAGAACAGAAATCCAACCAGGGAGGACAAAATAATGAGTTTGGTTATTAATCTCTACTATACAGGCGAGAACGGAAATGCCCTGAAATTTGCTGAAGAAATGGAAGAAAGCGGAATTGTTTCTGCGATCCGTGCGGAGGATGGAAATGAGAAATATGAGTATTTTCGATCCTTGTCCGACCCGGAAACCGTGCTGCTCATCGATGCCTGGCGTGATCAGCAGGCGCTGGATATCCATCACGCTTCTCCGATGATGGAGAAACTTGCCGCACTCAGAGATAAATATGATCTTCATATGCGTTCAGAACGATTTGTATCGGCAGAAGCATATGAGGCGGACGAGAAATATATCCGCCACTAAAAGGAGAGGAGATTTTCGATGAATACGGAACTGATCAGAGCACGGCACAGCGTTCGTCAGTATAAGGCGATGCCCATCGAGCAGGAAATACGTGATCAATTGAATGAATACGTCCGGTCGATCAATGAGGAAAGCGGTCTCCATCTTCAGGTGCTTTATGACGAGCCGGAATGCTTTAGCAGCCGGATCGCCCATTACGGGAAATTTGAAAATGCCAATAACTATATTGCTGTTGTGGGAAAAAACACCCCGGATCTGGATGAAAAAGCCGGATATTACGGAGAGAAAGTTGTGCTGAAAGCGCAGGAACTTGGCCTGAATACCTGCTGGGCAGCGATGGGAAAAGGCCGTGGTAAAGAAAAGATCGGTGAAGGTGAGAGAGAAGTTATCATCATCAGTCTGGGATACGGTCGCACGCAAGGATCAGCGCATCGGAGCAAAAAGGCAGAAAAAGTCAGCAACCTGAGTACTGAGAGCCCGGAGTGGTTCCAGAAAGGTGTTGAGGCGGCGCTGCTGGCACCCACGGCGATGAATCAGCAGAGATTCTACCTGAGGCAGGAAGGGAATACGGTAAAGGCTGAAATACCGAAGATCGGTGTTTTTCTGAAGCTGGATCTTGGTATTGTCAAATGCCACTTTGAGCTCGGAAGTTCCGAAGCACTGTCAGATGTGAACTTCACCTGGAGATGAGTTGCTTCCGCGTTCGAAATATGTTAGAATACTGCTTACGAGTTTGATAGACAAGGAAGAATCAGAATGGAACAGAAACAGAAAAAGATCATCCTGACGGGCGACCGTCCTACCGGAAGGCTTCACCTGGGGCACTATGTCGGATCGCTGAAACGGCGTGTCGAACTGCAGAATTCCGGCGAATTTGACGAGATCTATATCCTCATCGCTGACGATCAGGCGCTTACGGACAATGCAGATAACCCCAAAAAGATCCGTGACAATATCATCAATGTAGTGCTGGACTATCTTTCCGTCGGCCTTGACCCGGCCAAAACGACGATCTGTGTTCAGTCAGCACTGCCGGCCCTGCATGCGCTGACATTCTATTATATGAATCTGGTGACAACTGCCCGCCTTTCCCGTAATCCTACTGTTAAGGCTGAAATCCAGATGCGTGGATTTGCGGATGAAGGCCTGCCGGCTGGTTTCTTTACCTACCCGGTTTCCCAGGCTGCGGATATTACCGCCTTTGATGCAACGCTGGTTCCCGTCGGGGAAGATCAGCTGCCCATGATCGAACAGACCAGAGAGATCGTTGAAAAGTTCAATAAGATCTATGGGGATACACTGGTTCTGCCCAAAGCGATGATTCCGGAGAATGAAACCCAGCGCAGACTGCCCGGTGTCGACGGAAAAGCCAAGATGAGCAAGTCGCTGGGCAACTGCATCTATCTGTCCGATGACTCCAAAACAGTTGCCAGCCAGGTCAAGAAAAAGATGTTTACCGATCCCACCCACCTTCGGATCGAGGATCCCGGCCATACGGAAGGTAATGTCGTTTTTACCTATCTGGATGCTCTGTGCACGGATGATCATTTTAAAGAATATCTTCCGGAATACAGCTGTCTGGATGAGCTGAAAGACCATTACCGCCGCGGAGGACTGGGAGACGGTACCTGCAAGAAGTTCCTGATCAATGTTCTGGAAGAGACGCTCAGCCCGATTCGTGCTGAGAGAGCCAAGTGGGCAGCCGATATCGATGCGGTCTATGATATTCTTCAGACCGGTACCATGAAAGCTGTTGAAAAGACCAACACGACGCTGGCCAGAGTACGCAAAGCCATGGCGATCGACTATTTTGATGATCGTCGGATCATTAAGGAATGGGAAACCATCCTGAAAGGATAAGTTAATCTGATTGGACAAAAAAACAGGGGAAGCTTTGCGAGCTTCCCCTTTCTTTATGTGCGCCGGACGGCGCATGGTTTAGTAGATGAAATTAATAGTTTTCTTTTCTTACTTCGAAATAGCTCTGAGGATGATTGCAGACCGGGCAGACCTCCGGAGCCTTGGTGCCTACGACGATATGACCGCAGTTGCGGCATTCCCAGATCGTAACACCGGATTTTTCGAAAACTTCACCGGCATTGATGTTCGCAAGCAGTTTGCGATAGCGTTCTTCATGGGCTTTCTCAATTGCAGCGACACCGCGGAACTGTTTGGCCAGGTCAAAGAATCCTTCTTCTTCCGCTTCTTTGGCCATTCTTTCATACATGTCGGTCCACTCTGCATTTTCGCCTTCGGCTGCGGCCAGAAGGTTTGCGGGAGTATCGCCGATACCATCCAGGGCTTTGAACCACAGTTTGGCATGCTCTTTTTCGTTTTCGGCGGTAGCCAGGAACAGGGCAGCGATCTGCTCATAACCGGCCTTCTTGGCGGCGGAAGCAAAGTAGGTATATTTGTTTCTCGCCTGGGATTCTCCTGCGAAAGCTTCCCACAGGTTCTTTTCGGTCTTGGTACCAGCATACTTGTTAGCCATTTTGTTTTCCTCCTTTGGAAATTGTTTTATAGGTTTTTGACGAACCGGACGGCCATGTCGATCCACACGGCAACATTCGGGTCGATGAGACGCGCACTGACACTCGTCGTATTATCCGCAAGGGAAAGACCATGCGGACCATTCGGGAACAGATGGAACTCTGTCTTGATGTGAGCTTCCTGCAGCGCATTTACAAAGAGCAGAGAGTTCTCTACCGGTACGGCATCATCTGCCTGTGTATGCCAGATGAAGGTCGCAGGTGTGTTTTCGTTGACGGTGTTTTCCAGCGACAGCCGTTCCAGCTGAACTTCCGTCGCGCTTTCTCCGAGAAGATTGTCAAAGGAGCCGCGATGAGCAAAGCGGCCGGAGGTAATGACCGGGTAACCCAGAATCTGAGCATTCGGGCGAAGTACTTCTGAAAAAGCCTCCCGCTCGGTACGGGACATGGCTGTAACGGAAGAAGATGTCAGATCCTGTGGGAAAAGGCCAAGGAGCTCAGCGACCTGTTTCGTTCTCCAGAAATTGCCGTAGCTGGCAACGAGATGACCACCTGCAGAGAATCCCATGGTCACGATCCGGTCGGGATCAATAAAGTTTTCATATGCGACGGAACGGACATATTTGACTGCCAATCCCAGTTCCAGAAGCGCAGTCGGGAAGACAGCCGGCGCAACACTGTAGCGCAGGATGACCACATGGATCCCCTGGGCAAGAAAACGCATGGCAACGGGTTCGGCTTCCCGGTCAGAGGTGAAGGCATAGCCGCCGCCCGGGCAAAGCACAACACAGGGACGGGGCGGAGCCGGAATCTCGTCTGAAGATTCCAGAAAGTATGTGACAAGATAGGCATTATCCGAAGATCCTTTGGTGCGGATCTTTATTTTTTTATGAATCATTTAGGTACGTTCCTCCTTTAGAATGAAACAAGTATATCACACACGGTCTCTGTTAGACAAGTATAATCAGGTCTGGACACTGGGCATGGAAAGGTGACGTTTGTGCTTTTTCAGATAGATCAGGTAGATGATGCAAAGAAGAAGCGCCCCGAAGGTGGCAGCGGGAGCGGCCAGCCCGATCAGAAACAGGGAAACAGGCTGAACACGGCTCATGAAATAGGCTACCGGCATGCGAACCAGAAATGCGCTCAGGATACCCTGGATCATAACAAACCGCGTTTTCCCAAGACCGTTGAAATACCCGATCAGACAAAACATGAAAGCTGTCATCAGACAGTCGATGGCATAGGCTTTCAGATATTCAGCGGAAGCTGCGACGACTGTCGGATCCGATGAAAAGATCTTTGACAGAAGATCTCCGTGGAAGAAGGACAGATAGCCCATGACCAGATCGATGGAAAAGGAGATGGCCATGGAATAGAGCAATGCTTTTTTTGCTCGCTCAGGTTTTTTCGCACCGATGTTCTGCGCTGTAAAGGCAGCCAGTGCCTGTGAAAAAGCACTGGGTACCAGCATGATGAAGCCGCAGAGCCTTTCAGCCACGCCAACACCGGCAGAGATGATCACGCCCAGAGAATTGACGATCGCCGTGATCATCAGGAAAGAGATTGATACCAGTACATCCTGAAATGCCAGCGGAACCCCCAGCCTGAAAATAATACCCATTCGATGCGGATCGAAGGCCATCTGTTCCCGGCCGAAGGTAAAGGGCATCGTCTTTTTGCGAATGATCAGAAGAGAGAGAAGAACACTGACTGCCTGTGCTGCAACAGTTGCTATCGCCGCACCGACTGTCGCCATTTTCAGTAACCCGGTCAGCAGCAGATCTCCGGCGATATTGAATATACAGGCAAATGCAACAGACAAGAAGGGAATTTTCGAATCACCGATACCGCGGAAGATACTGCCCAGAATATTGAAGGCAATAATAAAGATCAATCCGACTCCGCAGATACGGATGTAGGACAAACAGGGAACCACCGATTCATTCGGCACTTTCATCACACGAACGATGAGCGGTGCCAGAAGGAGGGTGATGAGGGTCATGATGACAGCGATGATGCCGAAAAGCCAGATGCTGGCACCGATGGTATGGCCGGCTTCTTCCTTTTCTCCGGCACCCAGATGCCGGCCGATGATTACAGTCGAGCCCATGGAGATACCAATGACAGCTGAGGTGATCAGCATCATGATCCAGCTCCCGGTATTGACAGCAGAGACATCTGCTGCTGACGCAAACTGGCCGACGACCATCAGATCGACAGCACCGTACATGGTCTGAAGCAAAGAAGCACCGAGGACCGGCAGCGTAAAACGGACCAGAGGTGAGAAGATCCTGCCTTCAGTAAAACTTAAGGATGACTGACTCATAATGATTCCTCCCTGACG
>JAFOIR010000150.1 GCA_017420625.1 Bacillota bacterium | reverse complement strand
TACCTGCGTTCCAAGTCCTTGACCTTGGCCTCCCAGTCATCCCGCTTCTTCCGGGCTTTCTCAAGCTCCTCCCGGAGCTTTACAAGTCTTGAATCGTCCATTTACATCCTCCTTTTGGATGAAATGACCGCCTGCCTGGATTTAAGGCAGACGGCCAAAGCAATAAAAATGAGCCTGCCAGTAAGCGGTATCGATACTCGCATACTGGATCGGGTTGCCGCAGTGGATCATCATGCCGTTGCCGACATAGATGGCCACATGGGAAGCACCCGTGGTGTTATAAGTGCCCTGGAAGAAGATCAGGTCTCCGGGCTTGGCTTCGCTTCTCGGGATGATGGCGCAGATGTTTTTCAGTCCATCCGCCGTCAGTCTGCCGACATTCCAGCCGTTTCCGCAGTGGTTGATGACCCAGCTGACAAAGCCGGAGCAGTCAAAGCTCGTGGAGGGAGAAGATCCGCCCCAGACGTAAGGGTAGCCAAGGTACTTCTCGGCTTCGGTGATCATTCTCCGGAACCGTTCGTCGGTCAGGGCTTCACCGGGGATGTCGTAGTGCAGGACATCCTGGATCGCGATGGCGTAAGGATTGTCTCCGAAGATCTCCGGCTTGTTGCCGAGCGTCTGCATCAGGAGCCCGTAGCGCATCATCTGGTCATCGGTAAGACCGGCTGAGAGCAGGATATTCGCAAGGCCCTTGTTATCCAGCGTGACGCTCAGGATATAGTAGTTATACGGGACTTCCTCCTCGTATTCTTCCTCTTCCTCATACGTCTCACCGGTTTCGGGATCCGTGCGGGTGACAGTTCTCGTCTTTGTTTCCGTCCGGTACCGGGTCTCCACGATTGAATCGAAGCTCAGCTCATACTGCGCTGCAAAGATCTGCTGCAGAGTACTCTGTACCTGGGAACGGGTGTAGTTCTCGAACACGACCGTCAGATACGATGCCAGTTCATAGGGATTATGGCCGATCTGATCCTGGGTGATGTTGATCTCGTCATAACCGGGAAACTCCGCCTCGATGTTATTGATCCTGGCCTGCAGGGCGGCTTCCAGAGCGCAGTAGTCTGCCTCGACAGCGAGGATATCGGAATCCTCAGCCGTGTAAGAAGTCTCAACCACTACGTCCGATCCACCGCTGAACATGACAGAGCAGGAGCCCATCATGCCGGAAATCATCATAACCACCAGCAGGATCCCGCCGCCGATCAGCAGGCCGTGCCAGTGCTTCGATACGAATTCACCGACCCGTTCCGACACTTTCTTCGTTTCCTTCGCGGCTTTCCCGGCATTCTTCGCGGTCGTGGCGCTGCCGGAAGCTGCCCCGGACGTAGCAGTGCCTGCGCTCTTGCCTGCTTTGGCTGCCGCATACTCCTTTTTGATTTCCTGCTTCTGTCTCCACCTGGAGAAAGCATTGGATCCGTTTTTGGCCGTATGCTCGGCGTACTGGCTGCCTCTGTTCAGGGCATCGGTACCGGCGTTGTCATCAGCGTCATGATCGATCTTCTGGTGAACCGAATCCGAGATCAGCGTGGATGCATGGCTTTTCTTCGGAGTCTTCCTGCCGTGGCTCGTTGCCGCCCTGGCACCGTCTACCGCTTCCTCGGAAAAGACCGCCTTATCGAAGCGGAGCTTCTCACCGGCTGCCGCCTGGGACGCTTTTTCGCCCTGAAGCTTCTTTCCGGAAGCCTTCTTTGCAGTTTGTTCTGTTTTCAGTTTGCTTCCCGGAGAAGACCGGCCGGAGGCGTTCCCCTGGCCGGTCCTTCCGGTTCTTGATTCTTTCGTTTCCATGGATTACGCCTCCTTTGCTTCGACCACCTCCGAAAGTTTGGTGGTCATGATACGGTAGAGCTCGGTATCCTGCGGGAACCGATCTACAAAGGGAAGGATCACGTTCCCGTAGAACAGCAGACCTTCGCCCTCGCCGGAATGCGTCACATAGGACAGCTGGTGCGGCGAGATGTTGAGCTGCTTAGCCAGGATCTGACGGTCACCGGCAGCCTGGTTCAGCATATAAATGAAGTCACTGTTCTCGAAGATGTTCTCCACCTCGTGAGAGGAAAGAAGGTCCTTCACGTTCTGAGTGATGCCTGTGGGGATTCCGCCCCACTTTCTGAAACGCTTCCAGATCTCTACGGAATAGGCCGCTGTCTGCTCCTCTTTCAGAAGCAGGTGGAATTCGTCCATATAGTAGCGGGTGGCCTTTCCGGCTTCTCTGTTGGCAGTGACACGGCCCCATACCTGGTCCTGGACGATCAGCATGCCCAGCTTTTTCAGCTGTTTGCCAAGCTCCTTGATGTCGTAGCAGACCAGGCGGTTATCGATGTCCACGTTGGTCCTGTGGTTGAAAAGATTCAGGGAGCCTTTGACGTAAATCTCCAGCGCTGTCGCCACATGATGGGCTTCTTTTTCTTCCTGTTTCAGAAGAGCGTTATACAGATCTTCAAGCACCGGCATATTTTCCGGCGATGGATGATCGAAATAGTTCTGATAAACCTGATGGACACAGCGGTCGATTTCTGTTTTCTCTACCGGCTGCAGACCTTCCTTACCTCCTACGATCAGCTCACAGAGAGACAGGATGAAGTCCGACTTCAGTGCGATAGGGTTATCTTCCTCGGAGTAGTTCAGGTTGATGTCCATCG
>JAFOIR010000149.1 GCA_017420625.1 Bacillota bacterium | reverse complement strand
GTTACCACCGATGACTTCATGACCGCCGACTGGGCGCGTCTCCCTTATGACCTCATCGCCCGGGTTTCCGCCCGCATTGTCAATGAGGTGCCTCATGCCAGTCGGGTTGTGCTTGATGTTACGACTAAGCCTCCGGCGAGCATTGAATGGGAATAAATTCCCATTCAATGCTCAACTCTTCACTCTTCACTTTTCACTCTACACTCATCACTCTTCACTGATATCTGAAGGGAGGTCCTGCCCATGAAGCCCAGCCCGCTCCGTGATAAATCAGCCTCCTTCGCCAAATCTATCATCCTGACCACTCGTGCCATGCGTGAGAATCACATTGAATCGGCTCTCACAAACCAGTTGCTCCGTTGCGGAACTTCCGTTGGCGCCAACATTCACGAAGCTCAGTTTGCTCAAGGCAAACGCGACTTCATTGCCAAGCTGGAAATTGCCCTGAAAGAGTGCAATGAGTGTGAGTATTGGCTCAACCTCCTGAAGGAAACCGACAGTATCGCAGAATCAGATTACAAAGATCTGATGAATCAGTGTACTGAGCTCCGCCGTATGCTGCTTTCCTCCATCAACACCATGAAATCCAAAGATTCACAGTAGAATCCCCCCGGATCCTGTCATCAGGTTCCGGGTTTTCATTTTGCTTTGGTTTTTCTTTACAGAACTGAAGGCAAAAAAAGAAGAGGTGTGACCTCTTCTTTTTTACAGCCATATTGCTTCGCTTATCGCCTGGCGTACGTTATTGTCGTTTATGATCGTAAGTCTCGATAAATACCACGCTCTGTCTTTATCGGAAAGCGACGATAGATTCGTTTTTTCGTCAAACTTAAGATTGCAGCCGAGTTTGTCTATCTCTTCCATCTTCGCTTCCGCGATCCAGATCTTTTCCTGCCACTCTCTCTTTTTTGCCGAAAGGATAAGGTCGATGTCTTCCTTATTGTATTTCCCCGAGAATATGATCCTGATCTCTTTTAAGGAGAATCCCATATCGCGCCACTCAATGAGCGTTTCGACGTCCTTAACCTGATCGGCGCTGTAATATCTGTAGCCCGATTCCTCGTCGATCTTTACAGGTTTTATAAGCCCTCGCTTTTCGTATACGCGCAGAGCTTTCGGCGATACGTTACAAAGTCCCGCCAGTTCTCCGATCTTAAGCAGTTGTTCGTCCATCGTCTTTTCCCCCTAAGAGTACTTCATTTACACGCTCAACGCCCACGAGGCTTCCGCGCATGTTGATAATCGAATTGAGCACACAGTTAAAACTAAGCACGAGCCTTCCGCGGTACTGCGTAACTTTACAAAGATCCGCGAAATCATCAAGCTTTTTCTCTATTATACCATTACCCCGGTACAATAAAAGCAGATATCCGAGCATCCCCGAAAACGCGTAGAACATGTTGCATATCGCTCCCCTGTTGTGCGCTTTCATGTTTTGTTTAAGTATCCCGGTGCTCTTTTGCGCGATGCGTTTGCCTGCGAAATCTTTTGCGTCATATACGGCCAGCATTTCTTTTTCCTTAAGCGCCGCATCGATCCAATCGGTGTATCCCACCAGTGACTTTTGAGCCTCTTTCTTAAATACGTTTATCTTCGACGAGATCACGAACACATTAAGCATAAAGAAAGGCACCAGACAGCATATCCCGATAATATAAAGCTCAACGCTTAAAAACATCATGATGACCGATGAAATCACAAGGTTCACCGACGCGATGACCATATGCATGAAGTTGATCGGATTAACAAGATAACCCACCGCTTTGTCGATGTCATTGTTTAACCTCGTAAACCACTCGGCCTTCGAACTTCCCATAAGCTCGCTTGCGGGAAGGCTCATTATCTTATGAAACATCTTCTCCCGCAACGTCTTTTGAAGCTTCACCGTAAATCTTACCGCGATCGTGCTCCAGATCGTCATGTTATAACCAAACAAAAGGACTGTCAGTACAAAGAAAACGCCCAGAGTCTTCCCAAGGTTTTCGCTTTGATTCTGTTCGATAAGACGCATGAATTTCTGCATCATATTGGCAGTGAGTATCGAATTGCAGATATCAAAAGGTGAACGAAGTATCATCATTACCACAAATTCACGCCATACTCCTGCCTCTTTTAACAGTTTTCTGACCTGCTTATTCATAAAAACGCCCTTCTTTTACGGTGATGATCCGATCGTAACCTTTTAAAAGATCGGGGTGATGAGTTACATGAACGACAGTCTTTCCTTCCATCAGCCGATCGAGTGCTTCAAGCACCTCCGTTGTGGTTTCTTTGTCCAGGGATGACGTGGGCTCATCAAGTAAGATGATGTCGGCGTCTTTAAGCATCGCTCTTGCTATCGCGATCCTCTGCGCCTGGCCGCCGGAAATCTCGTTTGCCCGGTCTCCAAGATACGTGTCGATGCCGCATTCGAGTGAGTCGATCCACTTATCGAGCTTTGTCGCCTTTATGACTTCTTCGATACGTGAAACCGGAACGTCTTTTCCGAGCGTGATGTTTTCTTTGATCGTAAGGGGCATGAGCATCGCATCCTGCATCACCATGGATATCTTTTTGATGATCCCTTCCGCGCTTGTCTCCCCCGCCACGCTCACAACCCCGCCCGTCGGAGAAAGAAGCCCCGCGAGCAAGCGCAGGAACGTGCTTTTCCCCGAGCCGCTCTCGCCGACGATCCCCACGCGTTCTCCTTTTTTGATGGCAAAGTTTATATCTTTTAAGATCTCTTTTTCTTTATACGAAAATGATAAGTTTTCTCCGTAAATCACCGTTTCCATGACCGCTCTCCTATTTTTACTCCAGACATTCGATGTCCGTTCTTGAAAGATGTACCAGGAATTGCTTTATCTTCACTATCCACGACGGAAGATTCATGATCGTACTGATGAAGCTGCCCGTCATGTTCAAAAAGATCATGAGCGTTCCGATCGTCATGTACCCTTTGCAAATGAGCAATGCACCCACGCCGAAAAGTATGAGCAGCGGAAGCTGTGAAAGGATCCCTGAGACCGAATTCGTGACGGCGCTTATTCGTTCTTTTTTCGTTTCAAGTCTTCCCCATTCCTCAAGTTCTTCCTGGAATTTCTTTTCAAAGAACTCCTCCGCGCCGAACACCTTTACCGCTTCGTAGTTCGAAATGATCATGTATGCGGTCTTGTTGTTACTTATCTTTTTGTCCATTGCCGCGTTTACCAGCGCCGGAAGGTTTTTCCCGATCCTGTTTATGAGCAGAACGACTATGATCATGGGACCAAGTACAATAAGCGTGAATCTTAGGTTTTCAAACAGTAAAAAGAAAAGTGCCAGTATGCCCGACAGGAATTGCTCGATCACGTCAAACGCTTCGCTTAGGCCTTCCGACGAGGCGGTAAGTTCGTTTTGCGCTTTCGACATTGCCTCATACCCGCCCATGGTTTCGGCTGTGCTTTTTACAAGCAAGTTGTCCGCAAAATCCATTCTTAATGTGTGTGCCATTCTCTCTGTCGCATACTTGCCGACTATTCCTTTAAGGTATATGAACAGGCACGAGGCAAGAAGGATCGAGAACATAACGAGCACAAACTTAAGCTCTATCTTTTTTCGGCTTACTATCGCATCGGCTATCATACCGATACGCACCGTCCAGAAAAACTGGACTATTATCGATAAGAACACGGCGATAAAAGCCATTATCACCCATATCAGGTTCGCTGCCGCAAGTCTTTTAAGTACCTTCATATACGCTCCTTATTCTTTTTATGCCTATAGGCTAAACTATGTCCCAAGGGCAGAGTCAAGGTTTGGGCATAAAAAAACAGGCGCCTGGCCTGCTCTTTGTTTTTAACAGCCATGCAGAAGAGCCTGCCTTCCGGCAGGCTCCCTGTAAAAAAAGGAGGTAGTGTACCCTGGATTTCATTTCCCAAAGGGGTAGATAATCTCAACCCCGTTCCGCTCGGCCATGTCGTACCCGAGCTCCATATACTTTGTCAGGACATCCGGATCATGGGCATCGGAGTTGATCACCGCCTTGACCCCGTGTCTGGCCGCCACCCGCCAGAATTCATCCAGCGGATACGGCCGCGGGCAGGACAGACCATCCGCAATGGCTTTCTCCGCGGAAATATAACCGAGCTTGTTCGCGTTCTGCTCCTGCTTCAGCCATCCACTGACGTTGATCTCCAGCGGCATTTTCAGCCGTACCGCCGTCTTGCAGATCCTTTCCGCCGTTTCCTCGCAGTCCTCGTTCCAGGCATCGATGGACGCCCCGAAAAGATCCGGATGCGCGCCGAAGAAGAAATGACCGCTCTCCAGCATCTGGATATAGGCGTCCGCGTAGCTTCGCAGCGCTTCCCGGTCCATGACGAAGCCGTTCCAGAAGCCCTGGTGTTTCCCCTTGTACATGTAAAAATGCACGCTGCCGATCAGGTAATCCATTTTCTTTTCTTCCCGGAGCATCCGGTAAAAATCGTCAAACTCCGGAAAATATTCGCATTCCAGTCCCAGCAGGATCTTCAGTTTCGGATAAGCCACCTGGGCCTCCCGGACTTCGCGGATATAATCATCCAGCTCCGCGATGCCCATCCGGATTATGATCACCCGGTCATCCGGAAAAGGTGTATGGTCCGTCATGCCAAGGACCCGGATTCCCTTTTCCTCCGCGGCCTTCGCGTAGTCGGCCGGAATCCCCCTGGCGTGTTTGCATCTGCAGGTATGGGTATGCAGGTTAACTGTTGTTATTCTTTCACTCATTCTTTTCTCCTGTTCAGCTCATCCCTTGATGGATCCGATCATAACCCCGGTCACAAAATACTTTTGGATGAACGGATACAGGAACAGCATCGGGATAATGGACAGCATAATCACGCAGTAGCGGATAATTGCGTGGAGCTGGTTCAGCTCGCTGGTGGCTTCCCCGGCATCCGAAGCCTGGGAGGTATTCTGCAGTACAATCTCACGCAGCACGATCTGCAGCGGATACAGTTCGCGTTTCCGGACGTAGATGGCTGTATGGAACCAGCTGTTCCAGATCTGTACCGCGCTGAAGAGCGTAATCACCGCAATGATCGCCTTGGAAACCGGAATGACCACATAAACCAGGATCCGGATATGGCCGGCCCCGTCAATTCTCGCCGCGTCCATCAGACCTTCCGGTATACTCTTGAACGAAGTTCGCGTAATCATAATATTGAACACCGACAGCGCTGTCGGAAGGACAATGGCCGCGCGGGTGTCCAGCATTCCCAGGGACCGGACCACCATATAGGTCGGGATGATTCCGCCGTTGAACATCATCGTGAAGGTCAGGAACAGCGCGATCGCCCCGCCGAACAGCAGGTTCCGGCTCAGGCCATATCCCGCGAAGATGGTCATCAGAACTCCGAAGCCCGTGCCCAGGATCACGTACAGGATCGTGTTGACATAGCCCCGCAGCAGGCTCTCATTCTGCAGGGATTTCGCGTAGCCGATCGTGGTCACCCCGCCCTTCGGCCACAGGATCAGACCCCGGGTTTTGGAAACCGTGATCGGGTCACTGATGGACGCGCAGAGGCAGTGCCAGATCGGAATCAGGCAGGCCAGCCCGATCAGGCTGAGAACGATCACATTGAATACGGCGAAGATCTTTTCGCCCCTTGTCCGTTTGATCATTTTCTTCCCACCTCCTCAGAACAGGCTGGTTTCCGATTTGCGGCGGCTGATCCAGTTGACCGTCACCAGCAGGATCGTGTTGATCACCGAGTTGAACAGGTCAACCGCCGCGGCATAGGCGTAGTCCCCGTCCAGCAGGCCCTTGCGGTAGACAAAGGTGGAAATGGTGTCCGCTGTCTCATAGGTAGCCGGGCTGTAGAGCAGGATAATCTTCTGGTAGTTGACACTCATCAGATGTCCGACCCGCATGATCAGCATGATAATAATGGTGGGCATAATGCCCGGGATGGTAACATGCAGCGTCTGCTGCCAGCGGTTCGCGCCATCCAGCTTCGCCGAGTCGTACAGTGCCTGGTCAACCGCCGTCAGAGCGGAAATATAGACCACGCTCCCGTATCCCAGGCCCTGCCAGATGCCGCTGGTAATCATGATCCCGTGGAAGGATCCCGGGTTGGAAATCAGTTCCTTGGGCCCGCCCAGTGCCTGGCTGATCTGGCTGAATATCCCCGTTGATTCCGTAAAGGTCTTCACCATGCCGCAGACCACCACCATCGAGATGAAATACGGCAGGTAGGAAATCGTCTGGATCGACTTCTTGAATTTCCGGCTGCGCAGCTCATTGAGCATCAGT